>CAYLQC010000013.1:0-7510 GCA_964385785.1 uncultured Muribaculaceae bacterium
ATTGTAATATATAATTATTTGAATAAGATTCATCAACTATATTATGTTTATTATTATTTTTATCCATCCAACCATATTCTATATCTTCCATTAAATCCATAATCTCAAATTCATTAAAATAATTCCAAATATTTAGTTGACCTTTAGCTTTGATAGGTTCTATAACTTCAATATTTTCGAATATCCAAGCATAACGTCCTTCTTTATATTCGCTACAAATGTATTCTTGATGATGATATTTTTTCATATTTTCTACATATTCTTTAGTCATATATATGCAATCAACCAATTTACATTTACAAATAATATTTCCAAAGTTCATATCCTTATTTTCAACTAAGAACATTAATTCCTTATCCTCTAAATCATTTTTAGATGGTTTTGTCATACTTGCATGAATAAATAATTCTCCTCTGTAATTCGTTTTCCAACTTCTAGTTTCAATATATTTCTTTTTTTCTAATATTAATGTTGCAAATGGTTCTGTTAGACTTAATACTTTCATTTAAACCACCTATAAATATTATAGCACACAAAAGCTCATTTTTTATCTTATTTATTTGGTCTTACAAAAAATATTACTCATGTGGTACTTCATAGTAGATATTACGATGGCAACAATTTACTTGGGGACATTCCATAATTGGTGGACACATTGTTACTTGATTACAACCAAAATTATCCATACTTACTGCTTCTTGGGATGCCGGAAACATATTTGGATCTAGACATCTATTTGTTTTCATAAACATTATCCTTTCTAGTTTATTTTATGCAAGATATATAAGGGTGTTTAGGAATATGCCTTTATTTTTTAGAGGGTTTTAGAATAGTAGTTGCTAAGTTTTTAGTATTTATTTTTTCAATTACTTTGTTTACTTTATCTAAGGTAATATTTTCTAAATATTCTTTAACATTAGGAATAACACTTGCAAAGTTTAATATTTCTTCTTGAATGGAATTATTAACTGAAATAATATCATCATAGTTTAGAACTAAAGATGCAATTGTGGCATTAATCTTTCTTTGTAAGTTTTCTTCAGTCATTTTTAAGTTTTTAAATTGATTTTCGATTATTTTCTTTACTTCTTTAGGATATTTAGTTTCAGCTGTAATAGATAGTATTAGGTAATCTTTTGTATATAATTTTGAATAACCTAAATAATTAATAAAATCTTTTTCCATAAGTTCTTCTTTTAAATCACTTGTGGCTCCAAAATTACTATTTAGTATTAAAGATATAATTAAACGTAGTTCTACATTGTCAATATTTTTAAAATTACTAAGTGGCGTTTTTAAAGACATTTTTAATTTAGGAATTTCCACATTACCCTCTATTTCATTAAAAGTATTTACAACTTCTAAAGGTTCTTTTATATTTTTTAATTTAGGGTTTTTGTATTTAGGTATTTTTTTTACTTGGAGATTTTCTTCGGTAATTTGGGCAATTTCATAAGGATTAACATTACCAGTAACAACTAAAAACATATTGGCCGGGTGATAAAAAATATCATAAATTGTTTTAATATCTTCAATATCCGTATTTTTAACATCTTCTTCTGTTCCGGTAATCATTTCTTTATAGTGGTATTTATGAAAAACATCTTGATAATGGGTAAAATATAAATTAGAATCTGGTAAGTCTTTATCCATATTTAATTCTTCAATAATAATATTTCTTTCTTTATTAACGTTCTTTTTGGTAAAATAAGGAGTTAAGACAAAATCTAGTAAATGATTTAAGTTATCTTTTATTTCTTGAGTAGTATAAACATGATAACAAGTATAGTTAAAAGTAGTAAAGGCATTTACTTCACTACCATATTTGGCAAAATAGTCCGTTGCTGTAGAGCCATCCGGTTCATAAAAGTTTAAATGTTCAATAAAATGGGCAATACCTTTTTTAGCTTGGCGATATCTTTTTTCTTTACCTATTTTAAATTCTTGATCTATCGAGCCGAAATTTACACATAAAGCACAAAAAGTACCTTTTACTTTTTCATTACGCCATATATATAAAGGCAAATCTTTTATTTTTTCATAGTATATTTTTTCTTTAATACCAACTAGTTCAATTTCCTTCATTTTCAGTTTCCTTACTTTCTAATTCATATATAAAGTTTAATTTACATTTTTTACCTAAAGTTTTTAATTCTTTTAGTGTAACACTTTCATACATACTTTTTAAATCTTTATAAAGTGGTGTATTAGCAATAGTATGAAATGTATAGTTATTAATAATACTATTTTGATTATCAATAACGATATCTAAAGAGGTAATTAGCTCTCTTTTAGCAAGATTTATTTCATCATCACTAATTTTTCCTAAAGACACGTCATGAAAACATTTTTTAATTAATTTAATGGCTAAGGGAACGTTTTTATGATCTAAACCAACATGGATATAATACATACCATCATATTTAGAAACAATACTTGAGACACTATAACAAAGTTCGTTTTCTTCTCTTAATGCTTGATAGATTTTACTTTTTAAACCACCAGCACATAATATTTCATTAAAAACCGTTAAAATATAATCTAATTCATTTTGATTTAATGTACCTAAATGGAATCCTAGAACTAAGTTAGTTTGATTAAATGAAGATGGTTCTTTAATTATAAGTTCCCTACTTCTTCTTTTATTAATAACGTATGGATTTATTTGATGATGTTTAATACAGTTATTATGAAAATGTTTTTTAATAATATCTTGAACTCTATCCATATCTAAATTACCAATTATATAAATATTACATAAACTTTTATCAAAAAATTCATGATAGTATGAATATAAAGATTCAGGAGTAATAGCATTTATTTCTTCAATACTTCCTAAAACACTTAAAGATGTAGTAGAGTTACTATCCATATTTTCTAATGCTCTTTTAAAAGAATAATTAACCGGGTTTTCTTTAATTGATTTAATATCAGAAATAATTCTTTTTTTAATAATTTGAAATGAACGCGCGTCAAAGGCATTATTAGTTACATTAGGGTGTTCGATTATTTCGAAAGGAAAAGTTAAAGCTTTAGTTAAAAAGTCTTCATCATTTACAAATTCCGGATTAATAAAGTCAAAGACAAAGTTAGATATCGCCATATTACCAACTTTAGAAGATACACCATAAAAAAATGATTGATATAATTCTTCTAAAGTAGTAACAATATCTTTGCGTTTTGGGTATTTCTTGGAAGAATGAGTTAGCATTTCTACTAGGAAGTTACGCATGCCCAGAGTTTTTTTATCAACGTTATCATAAAAAGTTATTTCCATATGACAGTTTTTAAAACGGTCAGTTTCAATAGTATAAAGATTAAATGTATCAAATTTATATGATTTATATTTCACTTAAGACACCTCGTTTTTAGTATATACATAAACTTAATATTTATAAGTTTTCTTTATTATATCATGGATATTATTATTTAGTAAATTAAGGTTTTTTTATTTTTAAAATAGTTAAAAATATGATATGATTATTTAAAGAATTAAAAATGGTGGTGATTTAATGGATAAAATTCTGATTTTTATTGCAAATGATACAATTAATATTTCTTCTAAAGAAGATAATACCACTATTTTTTCTGATTTTACAAAGACTGATGTTATTAATTCTGGAGTTTTAACGTTTTCTAAAAATTATATTTTAGAAAATCAAAAGTTAATTGGTCTTTTTATTCAAGAAATGTGCCAAGAAAAAAATTTATATCGTGTTTCTTTTGAAACTCAGGAATTAGCAATACTTACTTTTCCATTATTTAAAAAAAATCCTTATATCACCGCAATTTGTATAAGAGATAATAATTCTTTAACTTATCAAATGTATGAAAAGATTATTGAAAATAAAAATATTAAATATGTTGAAGCAAATAGTATACCAGAGTTTTTAATAGAACTTTTGGATAAAAAAAATATTAGAACCGAAACCAGAACCGAAATATTTTATCCAAGTCATTTTATGCAAAGTAATAATTTAATTAGTGTTCCGAAAATATTTTATAAAATGAATGTTAGAATTGATAAAGAATTTTTAGAAGATGATATGGAAGACTTTATGGCTTTTTGCAAACTAAATAAATATTTAAAAGCTATTCATATTGATAAGTTATGTAAGGCGGATTTAGAATGGATGATTCAAGTTTTAATTGAAAATAGAATTAAAAATATTAAGTTTTTAATTTATGATAATATTAAAGATTATAAAGTAATTGAATATTTAAAAAAATTAAATAAAAAAATTAAAAAAAATAAACTTTGTATTGAATTAGTTTATTCAAAAGATTATTTAGAAGATAATATATTTAGTCAAATTATTTTAAATACTTTAAAAGTATGTGGTTTAATTATGTTAGTAATTGTAGCAGGAATTATAAGTTATATTAGTATTAGTAATTATGTTGCATTTAAAGAAGTAGCCCAAATTCAAGAAAACGTTAAAAACAAAATAGAAAGTAATACCGAAGAAGAGTTACCAAGTGATATACCAGAAAATGAAGAAAGAGTTATTAAGAATAGTTATTTAGTTTCATTAATGAGTATGAATAAGGATGTCGTAGGTTGGCTTAAAGTAAATGAAACAAATATTGATTATCCAGTTGTCCAAGCTAGTGATAATGATTATTATTTAAAACATAATTTGGATAATGAAGAGGATAAAAACGGCTGGATTTTTATGGATTATCGAAATTCCAAATATAATCTTGATAAGAATACAATTATATTTGGACATAATATGTATTATAGTGGCATTATGTTTGGCACACTTGCTAATGTAACAAAAAAGTCTTGGTATGAAAATCCAGATAATTTAATTATTTCTTATGATACAATTTATGAAAGTAACAAATATCAAATATTTTCAATTTATAAAATACCGAAAACTAGTGATTATTTAAAAACTTATTTTAGTACGGATGCCGAATTTAGCGAGTTTATTGATATGATTAAGTCTAGAAGTATGGTTGATTTTGGAGTATCAGTTACTACTAGTGATAGTATTATTACGTTATCTACTTGTTCAAATTATAATGATCGTTTAGTTGTTCATGCTAAATTAATAACTAATTAATCTACTTCAACAAAAGTAAAATCATTTTTAACATCGATATAGGAATTTTCACTATATATTTTTTTAGTTAAAGGATTACTCATCGTAGTAAGACTGGTTTTTTCGTATAATTCACTTAAATAAATTATATCACCAACACAAGAATCGTTATAATAACAATCTTTAGCAGTTTCAGTAATGGTTTTAATGGTATTTTGTAATAAGTAATCTTGATGTTTTTTTACTACTTTAGCAAGTGATGGTACTAAAATAAGCACTAAAACAATTAGAATTGTTCCATAAATATAAATTTTATTCTTTTTCATTTTCCCCTCCATAATAATCTTTTTTAAATTGATCACGATATTCTAATAAATAATCTTTAGATATAGCATCTCTTATTTCTTCGGTTAGTTTGGCTAAAAATCTAATATTATGAATAGATAGAAGTCTGGCTCCAAAAGTTTCTTTAACGTTTATTAAGTGATGAATATAAGCTTTAGTATAATTTTGACAAGCATAGCAATCACAAGTAGAACTAATTGGAGTAAAATCTCTTTGGTATTTAGCATTTTTTAGATTTATTTTACCATTTTTAGTAAAAGCATGGCCGTGTCTAGCAAGACGGGTGGGACTTACGCAATCGAATAAATCAATACCTCTTATTACGCCTTCTATTATATCAATTGGTTCACCAATTCCCATGGCATAACGCAGTTTATTTTCAGGGAGATACTTAGTAGAATAAATAAAAGCTTTATACATATCTTCTTTACTTTCATGGTCGTTTGCAACTCCCCCAATACTATAACCATCAAAATCTAGTTTTGTAGTTTCTATAGCACTCCATTTTCGTAAATCTTCAAAGTAACCACCTTGAATAATACCAAATAACATTTGATTTTTATTTTGATGGACGGCTTTTCCTCTTTTTGCCCAGCGCAAAGTTCTTTCAATACTTTGCTTCATATATTCATAACTAGCACTAGCTGGAGGACATTCATCAAAACTCATAGCAATATCACTATCTAATTTATTTTGAATGGCAATAGATTTCTCGGGAGTTAAGAATAAAGTATCGCCATTTAAATGGTTTTTAAATTTTACGCCATCTTCGGTTATGTCTTTAGGATTTGCTAAAGAAAATACTTGAAAACCACCGGAATCAGTAAGAATTGGACCATCGTAATTCATAAATTTATGTAAACCACCCGCTTCACTTACAATATCTTCACCCGGTTTTAGCCATAAATGATAAGTATTAGCAAGGATTATTCCCGATTTAGTTTCTTTTACTTCTTCGGGAGATAAAGTCTTAACTGTACCTTGAGTTCCAACGGGCATAAACATGGGGGTTTTATAAGTTATATTATTATATACAAACTCACCTATTCTAGCATCGGTATTTTTTTCTTTTTTTACTACTTCAAAATTTAGTTTCATAATTTCTCCTTCTTATCAGTTTTTATAAACATCGCATCTCCAAAAGAAAAGAAACGGTATTTTAATTTAATCGCCTCATTATAGGCATTTAAAATATTTTCTTTTGTACTAAAAGCACTAACTAACATTAAAAGCGTACTTTTAGGTAAATGGAAATTAGTTATTAAACAATCAATAGCTTGAAATTTATAGCCGGGATAGATAAAAATATCGGTATTCCCAGAACATTCTTTAAAAGTATGATATTTACTCATAATTGTTTCTAAAACACGAGTTGAGGTCGTACCAACAGCAATAATTCTTCTTTGATCCTTTTTAGCTTGATTTAAAATATTAGCAGTATCACTAGTCATTTTATAATATTCACTATGCATTTTATGTTTAGTTATATCATTTTCAGCAACAGGGCGAAATGTTCCTAGACCAACGTGTAAGGTTACATTAGTTATAATTACTCCTTTTGCTGCTATTTTATTAAGTAAATCTTCGGTAAAATGCAAGCCCGCCGTTGGAGCAGCAGCACTACCTAGTATTTTCGCATAAACTGTTTGATATCTATCTTGATCTTTTAAAGTTTTATGGATATATGGAGGAAGTGGCATCGTACCTAACTTTTCTAAACATTCTAAAAATAAACCTTGATAGGTAAAGTTTACAATAACTATCCCCTCTTCTTTTTTATTTATTACTTCGGCAATTAATTTACCACTTCCAAAAATAATTTTGGTCCCAACTTTTAATCTTTTAAAAGGTTTAGATAAACATTCCCAATTATTGTCTCCTAAATCTTTTAATAAAAGCAATTCTATTTTAGCTTTTGTTTTTTCTTTTTCACCGATTAATCTAGCGGGCAAGACTTTAGTATCATTTAATACTAAAACATCACCTTTTTCTAAATAATCAATTATATGAGAAAATAAGGTATGTTCTATATTTCCACTATCTTTATCCATGACAAGTAGCCTTGAAGAACTACGATCCTTAAGAGGAGTCTGGGCGATTAGTTCTTCAGGTAA
>CAYLQC010000013.1:7610-9502 GCA_964385785.1 uncultured Muribaculaceae bacterium
GTAAATAAACTTTCATTATGATTAATTTTTAAATGATTATAGGCTTTTTCAGTAGCAACACGGCCCCTTTGCGTTCTTTTAATAAAACCTTCTTGAAGTAAAAAAGGTTCGACAACATCTTCAATAGTGGATACTTCTTCCCCAATAGATGTGGCAATCGTATCAACTCCGACTGGTCCACCATTAAACTTAGTAATTAAACTCATTAAATATTCAATATCAATAGAATCTAGCCCAAACTCATCAACTTTTAGACGTTCTAAACTTCTTAAGGCTAGTTCATTAGATATAACCGAATCTCCTTCTACTAAAGCAAAATCTCTTAATCTTTTGAAAAGACGATTAGCAATTCGAGGAGTTTTACGACAACGCTTGCTTAAAGTTTTAGCAGCTTCATCAGTTATAGGCATATCTAAAACTCGACTTGTTCTTTTAATAATGCTTTCTAATTCTTCAGATTTATAATATTCTAATTTAGAAACAATTCCAAAACGATCTCTTAAAGGTGAAGAAATATCGCCAGCTCTAGTTGTTGCTCCAACTAAAGTAAATGGTGGCAAATCTATTTTAATATTACGTGATTTACCTTCACTACCAATAATTAAATCGATTTCGAAATCTTCCATAGCTGGATATAAAATTTCTTCAATAAATTTGGGCATCCGGTGAATTTCATCAATAAATAAAACATCACCCGGCTCTAAAGTGGAAAGAATGGCGGCTAAATCACCAGTTTTTTCAATAGCAGGACCACTAGCAGTTTTAATAGAAGAGCCTAATTCATTAGCAATAATATGAGCAAGAGTGGTTTTACCTAAGCCGGGTGGACCATATAATAAAACATGATCAAGTGCTTCTCCCCGCATTAAGGCAGCTTTAATAAAAATACGTAAATTTTCTTTTATTTCATTTTGACCAACATATTCATCGATTCTTTGGGGACGAATGTTTTCTTCTAATTCATCGTTATTTAATTCTTCGCTACTAACAATTCTGTCTTCCATCTTTAAACCTCCTTATTTTAATAATAGTTTTAATGCATCTTTTACTTGATCTTCGATTTTTAAATTTCGATCTATTTTAGGTAATATTCTTTTAATATCACTCATTTTATAACCAAGACCTTCTAAAACCTCAATTACTTCTTCAAAATCACTAGTATTAGTTAAATTATCACTACTTAGTTTTCCTTTTAAATCTAAGATAATTTGTCTGGCTATTTTTTCGCCGATTTTAGGAAATTTAGTTAAATATAAAATATTTTCTCTATCAATTGCATCAATAATACCAGCAACACTACCTAAAGCAAACATAGGTAAAGCCATTTTAGGGCCTAAACCTTTAACATTAATAAGTCTTAAAAATAATTCTTTTTCTTCTAAAGAGTTAAAACCATATAAAGAAAATTCATCTTCTCTAATATGAGTATATAAATAAATGGTTTTTTCTTCATTTTCATGATAAAGAAAAGGATTAGCAACAAATATTTGATAACCAATACCATTATTTTCTAAAGTTATATAGTTTTTTTCCATACTAGTAACTTGACCTTTAATATAACTAAACATTCTAAGCACCACCTAATACCTAACATTTTAAATATATCATACATTTTTATTTATTGCAACATATTTTAAACATTTGTTTGTTTATTTTTTAATTTAAAAAGAATAATTATTTATTACTCTTTTTATCATTTAATACTTCATTTAAAGTTGTTCCAAAGGTAGCAAGTGATTCTAAATTAGTAGGAACAATTATTTTAGTTGCTTGACCATCTGCCATCTTGGCTAAAGCTTCATAACTTTTTAAAGTAAGAACTGATGTATCGGCTTTAGCATCTTTTAAAAGTTTTATACCTTCAGCTTCGGCGGTTTTAATTTTAAGTAAGG
>CAYLQC010000014.1:0-9190 GCA_964385785.1 uncultured Muribaculaceae bacterium
TAGTTCAGTAACTTTAAAGTAAGTTTCGTTTTGTTCTTGGAATTTAGTTTTTAAAATAGATATTAGGATATTAGCAGTTCTTATATATTGTTTCTTTTTTAAAGTTTCTTTAGGGTTTTCTAAAGTATTTTGTTTTAAGTTAAAGTTTTTCATCATTTCACTAGTAAGGGATATATCATTATATTTATAAGAAACTATAGGGTTTAGTATTTCATAATCATTAAGTTCGATGGTAAGGGATAATTCGTTACGATTAGTAATATACCAATAATATTTAAATATTTCATCTTCTAGTTTTTCTTCATCATCAAAGTAAATAACTCTTTCTAAGTTACCATAATGTTTGGTATTCCAAATAAAATAAACGCCGATGTTATCTTTATTATTATATAAATAAGGCGCTCTATTTAAAGAATAAAAGCCATATTTTTTAAGTGTTTTTAAAATTGTTTCTTTTTTTAACATTTTTAATCCCTTCTTATCTTGTATCCATTATATCATAAAGATTAGTTAAATTCACCAAAATATTACTTGCCAAGAGTGATATTTACTAGTATGATTAGTTATGAGAGGTGAATAATGAAAACAGAATTAATTAAACCAAAAAGAGTTAAAGAAAAAGAAGATAAACAAAGAGAGTTATTTAGTTTGATAATAGAGTTGATTATAGGAATTATTTTGCTTACAAATTCTAGTAAAGCAGTAGTGATAGCTAGTTATATTATTGGAGTTTTAGTCTTAATATTTGGTATTTATAACTTATATTCTTACTATCGCCTTAAAGAGCAATTTTATCTTGAAGATAATCAAAAGTTAACTACAGGAATTATAGCAATTTTAATTGGCATAATAGTTATTATTTTATCGGCAGCGATTGAAAAAGCTTTACGATTTATTATTGGTTTTATTTTAATTCTTAATGGTATTAATAAAATTGTTTATAGTTTTGATAATAAAATGTCTATAGTTACTGGTTTTATTTTAATTATAATTGGTATTTATACGGTTTTAGTTGAAAACTTTGTTTTACAAATTATAGGTGGTTTATTAATACTTTCGAGTATTATGGACTTAGTAACATATATTAAAGAAATAAAAAAATAAAGAATTTAAAACTTTATTTTTTCTTTTTAGTAGTTTTCTTTTTAGATTTTGGATTACTTTTTTCTTTGGTTACTTCCTCAGTATTATCATGAGCCATGTAAACAATTAAAGAAATGCCTAGGACTGCAACTAGGATAATAACTATGGTAATTGCAGCATCGTTATTTTCCTCGTCATCTTCTTCGATTAAATCTACTACGATATCTTGATAATTGCCATCTTCATTTAAGTACGCTGTTTTGATACTTTCTTTGATACTATCATCATAACTAGATGTATAACCTAAAAATGAATCAATTCCTACTACTATAAAAGGTACACCATTTACTTCTCTATCAAGTTTTTCAGCAACTTTAGTCATTAAATTAGCATTAGTTTTGTTATTAGATACTTCAAGTTCAACTAAATTAAAGTAATTAGAATATTCACTATCTTCACTTAATTCATCGAAAAAGTTTAAAGCGTTTTCACAATACTGGCAACCATCACGACGGAATAAATAAACATTTACTTTATCTTTAGCAAAGACAATAGTAGGAAGTAACATAGTAATAGAAAGTATTAAAAGTAAGTTTTTAATTTTTTGCAAATTATATTCCTCCTTGCAAATTATTATACAATTATCTATTACTTTTTTAAAGAAAAAAAGAAGAACTAGTCACAACATTCTTCTTTTTGAGTTAATTTGTTTTTTAAATTAGTTATTTTTTGTTCTTCGACGTTTTCAACTGTATAAAAACCTTGACTTGCCATTTCGTTAAAAATTTCGGTATGGCATTTTAGTGTTTCTTGTAAAGCTTTCATAAATGTGACAGTTACATTTTCATTAGCTGATTCAATAATGCCATGTAAGTATAAATCATTGATTACTTTACTAGAAAAGATAAGGGTTTCCATTAAATATTTATCATTCATAATTTTTTCCTCCTTTATAATAAATTCATAAACATTGTTAATATACTTTCATGTTTACGTTCCATTTTTTTAACAAATTTAACTAGTGCCTCATCAGTTAAACAATCTTTGACGTCTTCAATAGTTTTTAATATATGTTCTTCATGATTTATTGCATCTTCAATATAAAGTAATTCTTTTTCCGTCATGATAACACCTCCATTTTTAATATGGAGTAATTTTGTTTAAAAATCATGGGAATTATTACCAGTTAAGAAAATAAAGATATTTGCGTATTAGTAGTTGGTTTTATTTTTTTAAAGTCTTTTACTATATCACTTTTTTTGTAAAGAAGTTGGTAATTTTTACAAGTACTTGCAAAGAAGTTAACAAGTTTTTCTTTTTCTAAAGGTTCACAAATAGAGGTGTTTTTAAAATACATTTTATAGTCTTTTACAATAGCTAAGTAGTTAGTTGATAATTTATCATAGAAATAGTCTTTTACTTTACTACGTAAATGTAATTCAAAGTCAGTGTAAACAAATTTAGCATTATTTATATAAGCTAGTTCAATTAGTCTTTTTAAATCATTTTCATTATCAGTTAGAAAAGGTAGGATAGGCATCACGTTAATACCAGTGTAAATACCATTTTTATTTAAAGTTTTAACTAATTTAAATCTTTTGGTGGAAGATATAACATTTGGTTCTAGTATTTTGGCTAGTTTATCACTGGGAGTAGTAATACTAATTTTAACAATTACATTATTGTTTTTACTTATTTTTTGTAATAAATCTATATCTCTAATAATTAAATCACTTTTAGTTTCAATAGAAACACCAAAACCATATTTTAAGATAAGTTCTAAGACTTTTCTAGTTAGTTTTAATTTCTTTTCTTGATTGTTATAAGGATCAGATAAACTACCAAGAGAAACTACGCCTTTAAATTGTTTAGTAGATAGTTCGTGTTCTAATATATTTAAAATGTTTTCTTTACTTTTTATTTCATTAAAGTCACCGTTATGATATAAATTACTTCGGCTTTTACAATAAATACAACCAAAAGAACAACCTTTATATATATTCATATAGTAATCAATACCAAATTCTTTTTCTTCCTTATTACTTTTTTTCATAATAGTTTTTGTTTTTTCATAATTCATTTTAACCAAGCCTCCTTTTTTTTATTGTAACACAAAAGATGTTGAATTAAAAAGGATATTTAGGTATAATGATAATAGGTGAGGAAATATGAAAAAGAAAATAATCTTTATATTAAAAGTTTTAGTAGTTGTAGCATTATTTTGTTGGATTGTAGTTGTTTTTGTTGATTACTTCCGGGTAAGACAAAATAAAACACCAATGTTTTGTATTAAAGAAACGATTACAGAATATAGTGATGGATCAAATACTATTTGTACTGGACTTGGTTATAAAGCCATTCATTATGACAGAACTTGTTTAACAGCAAGTGAGTTTGGACCATTCTTTATTAAAGAAAGACAATGCAAATAGCACTAATAAGTGCTATTTTTGGTAAAGATATGAAAAAATTTAAATATCTAAGTGTTGTATGGGGGATGGTTGTAGTAACAATTTTTATTCTTTTAACAATTGTTGGTTTTGCTTATAAAAAGAATACGAGTATTTATAAAGAATGGGAAGATAAAATAAAAGATGCTACTACTAAGTATGTTGATGCGCAATTTTTATATCCAGATAGTAAAGATCCTTTAAAAATTGAAGCTTCTACTTTAATAGAAGAAGGATATTTAGATAATATTGTTATTAATGATGAGGAATGCTTGGGATATGGAACAGTTACATATAACGGAATGGTATATGAATATAAAGGGTATGTAAAATGTAGTAATTATACGACAAAAGATTATTAAATTCTTTTGTTTTTTTGCGTAAAAAAAAGAGTATTTCTACTCTATTTAGGCTAATTCAACTTCAGCGCCGGCTTCTTCAAGTTTAGCTTTGATTTCATCAGCTTCACTTGCAGGAATGTTTTCTTTAACATTTCCACCATTATCAGCTAAGGCTTTGGCATCAACTAGTCCTAAACCAGTGATTTCTTTTAATAATTTAATAACATTAATTTTACTACCACCAGCATTTTTTAGAACTACTGTTTTAGTTGTAGATCCAGTATCTTCAGTAGCAGCAGCAACTGGAGCAGCAGCAACAGCTACAGCAGATGGATCAACACCAAATTCCTCCTTCATTGCATCAACTAATTCTTTTACTTCAAGAATAGTCATTTCTTTTAATGAACTAATAAATTCATCTTTTGTTAATTTTGCCATATAATTTTCCTCCTTAAATTAATTTTCTTTTTGTTCAGCTATTAAGTTTAGTCCGATAGCTAAATCACGGACATATTGGATCATACCACCAGCAAGCATTGTAAGTAAGCCATCACGAGATGGAATACTAGCATATTCACGTATAACGTTTAGATCAGCAGGCTTGCCACTAATAATACCAACACGGATTTCTAATTTTTCGTTTTCTTTTGCAAAATCAGAAATTACTTTGATTGGTTCTAAAAGGTTTTTACCAAAAAGTATAGCATTTGGTCCTTCTAAGAAACCATCTAAACTAAGATTTAAATCATCTAATGCTCTACGTAATAAAGTATTTTTATAAACTTTTACTTCCGCATCAACATCTTTTAATTTATTTCTTAGTTCACTTAATGATGCAACAGATAATCCTTGATATTGGAATAAAATAACGGTTTCGCTATTTTTAATTTTTTCTTCTATTTCGGATACTATTGCTTTTTTTTCGTCAAGTGCTTTTTGACTGGCCATAAATTCCTCCTTACTATAATTAGAAAAGCTCTTTTCGGGAAAAAGAGCTTTAAAAAGTATCTATTTCCCTCGGTAGGATTATTAAGATTATTCCCCTACTGTCTTCGGTTTGCTTTTCTATTTAGTATTATATTAAATGTAATATTAAATGTCAAAAGAATTTTTTTCTAATTTTATTCCAGGTCCCATTGTAGATGAAATAACAATTGAATTAATGAATTTTCCTTTAACACTAGATGGTTTTAGTTTAATAATAGTATTAATTATATATTCTAAGTTTTCTTTTAATTTTTGATCTTCAAAAGAACTTTTACCAATAATACTATGAATGTTACCAAAGGAATCAGTTTTATAACTAATCATACCTTTTTTAACATCGTTTATTGCACTAGCAACATTAGTGGTAACGGTATTAGTTTTAGGGTTTGGCATTAAACCTTTAGGTCCTAAAATTTTACCAATTTTACCAAGCTCAGGCATCATTTCCGGAGTAGCAATGATTACATCATAATCAAACCAGTTTTCGTTTTGAATTTTTTGGATCATATCAGTATCTCCAACATAATCAGCGCCGGCTTCTTTAGCAGATGTTGCTTGAGCACCTTTAGCAATTACTAAAATCTTTTTAGTTTTACCAGTACCATTAGGTAGTGTAAACGTTCCTCTAAGTTGTTGATCAGCTTTTTTAGGATCAACGTTTAATTTAATAGCAACATCAATGGTACTATCAAATTTAGTAATTGAAGTTTCTTTAACTAATTTAATTGCTTCATCAAGAGAATATTCTTGGTTTTTTTCAATCTTTTTAGAAGCTTCCACATATTTTTTTCCTAACTTCTTCATAATTTCCTCCTAACTGTGGTTTATTAGCGGATTTTTTTATTTTATATTTATTCTTCAGTAGTTTCTTCTGGTTGTTCTTCTTGTTCAGTTGGAACTTCAACATTTCCACTAGCAAGTTCTTTGGCTTCTTCTTCTAATTTAGATAATTCTTCATCACGTTTAGCCTTTTCTGCTTCTTGTTGGGCAGCTTCTTTAGCTTGTTCTTCAAGTTCCTTATCATTTACGCCTTTAACAGCAATTCCCATATTACGAGCAGTACCTTCAATAATGTTCATAGCTGATTCAACATCATAAGCATTTAAATCCGGTAATTTAGTCTCAGCAATAGATTTTAAATCGTCTTTAGAAATTGTAGCGACAATTTCATTTGCACCTTTTTTACTGCCTTTATTAATTTTAGCAACTTTTTTAAGTAAGAAAGCAGCTGGTGCGGTTTTAACAACAAAATCAAAGCTTCGATCTTCATAAATTGAAATTTCTACTGGTAGAACATCGCCCATTTTATCACGAGTTGCTTCATTAAATTTAGAACAAAAGTCTTGAATATTAATTCCGGCAGGTCCTAGGCATGTACCAACTGGTGGAGCAGGTGTTGCTTTACCAGCTTCAATTTGTAGTTTTACTTTCTTTACGACTTCTTTAGCCACGAAAAACACCTCCTATTTAAAATTTTTTCGGGTAAGTGGTTTTGGGCAAATCCGCATTTCCCTCCCACTTAATTAATACAATCATTATATGCGATTGCAATTAGAATATTAGCATATTTTTGTTAAACTTACAACTATTTTTTATTTACTAACTTGGAATAGTTCGACTTCTACTGGAGTTTCTTGACCGAATAAATCGATTAAAACGTTTAGACGACTACTTTCTAAATCAATACTATCAACTACACCAAGCATTCCTTTAAATGGTCCATCAATAATATTAACTTTATCACCGACTTTTAATTCACTACCAACATCTACTCTACTCATACCCATATTAACTAAGATACGATCAATTTCTTGAGGAAGTAGTGGAGTTGGTTTAGCACCTTTACCAGAAGAACCGATAAAACCAGTAACTCCGGGAGTATTACGAACTGCATACCAAGCTTCATCACTCATAACCATTTCTACAAAGACATAACCAGGAAACATTTTTTTCTTTTTTTCTTTTTTAACACCATCTTTTACTTCAACTTCGATGGTTTCGGGAATAATTACGCGGAAAATATTATCTTGCATTCCCATTGATTCGGTTCTGGCTTCTAATTTTTCTTTAACATTTTCTTCATGTCCAACATAAGTTGTGACTACATACCATAATTTTTCCATTAGTTAAACAACCCCTTAATAACTGATAATAATAAATCTAATACTTGAAAGAAAGCCATAAGTACAATACAAAATACTAAGGTAGCAACAGAATATTTTAAGATATCTTTTTTACTTGGCCAAGTTACTTTTTTTAGTTCTTGTTTTATACCTTTAAAAAAGCCTTCCTTATTTTTCTTTTGTTTTTTTGTTTTGTTAATATTCTTTTTAGGTTTATTAACTTTTTTTTCTTTTACCATATAATCACTCCAAAATAAAAACACTTTCGTGTTGTTAGATATAATTTAGCACAAAAGTAATAAAAAATCAATCTATTTCGCGTAATAATAGTATATCTTTTATTTTAGTTTTTAATCTTTGAATAGTATTATCAATTTGTTTAGGGGTTTTATTTAAAGATTTGGCAATTTCTTGATAGGATTTTCCTAAAATTAATAAATCATATACTTCTTTTTCATTAGGAGCTAAAGAATCTTGAATATCAGCTAAAAGTTTATCAAATTCTTCTTCTTTAGATATAGTATTTAATGGGTCATGTTTAGAATTATCACTAATAAAGTCTTTTAAAGGTACATCATACTCTTCATAAACGTGATCTAAAGATAGACTTTCTAAGACAACGCGATTTTTGATTCGACTAGCCTTACGTAAGACATTTTGAAGATGGCGATCGACACAAAGGGTTATAAAGGTTGCTAAACTCGTATTTTTTTCTTCTTGATAACGACATAAAGCATCAGAAAAACCAACTAAAGCTTCTTGATATAAATCTTGATATTCAAAACCATTTTTAAGACCTGTTAAGGCATATTTTCTAATAGTAATATCAATAATATATTTATATTTTTCATAAATAATGTCTTTAGCATCTTCGTTTTCTTCACAAATTAACATATAAAGTTCACTATCTAAAGTATTATCGTATTTCAAATTCATCACCTATTCATTTTAAATATAAGAATACCGGCAGCTACACTGGCATTTAAACTATTAATTTTACCAGACATAGGAATACCAATATTAACATCAGTTATATCTTTTACTACTTTACTTATTCCTTTTCCTTCATTACCAATTACTAAGACTTTTTTATCAGCATAATCGATATTTTGATAATCATCACCATCCATAAAAGCTGAATAGATAAAATAGCCTTGTTTTTTTAGTTTTTTTAAAGCTTCACATAAATTAGAAACCATTATTATTTTAACTCTTTCTATGGCACCGGATGAAGTTTTTATAACTGTATCATTTATATGAACACTACGATCTTTAGGAATAATAATTGAATTAATTCCGGCGGCTTCACAAGTTCTTATAATAGCACCAAAGTTATGAACATCTTCTAAATGATCTAAAGCTACTAAAAAGTCCTCATTTTGAATATCGTTTAGAGTAAAGTACTCGTAATCTTCTATTTCTAAAATTATTCCTTGATGATTACCTTTAGTCATTTTATCAAGCGTATTTTTAGGAACAAGAGTATAATGTAAGTGATTTTCTTTTAAAATTTTTAAAATACTATAATCTTTAAAGTTATTTTGGAGATATATTTTTCTTATTTTTTTTAAATCTATTTCTTTTAAGGTATTTTTGCCATAAGCAAGCATTGTAATCACTCCTTTTTTTAATCTTTATCATTTAAAGAATTAGCATAATCTAATAGTTCGGAATCATTTAGTTCTTTAGCAAATAAAGTAGCCATTGTTTTATTATTTTTAACGATTTTTTTAATAGTTAAATCTTCCGCTTTATTATTAGCAAGACGTAAGTTATTTTCACTTGATAAAAGAGCTTCTTTAGTTTTTTGTAAATGAATTATAGTTTTATCAATTTCTTCAATAGCAGTTTTAAAACGATCGGAAGCTAATTTATAATTTCTATTGAAACTATCTTTAAAGGAATTCATGTTAGATTCAAAATTAGAAATGTCAATATTTTGATTTTTTATTTCCACTAATTCTTTTTTATATTTTAAGGAATTTAGTGAGGCATTACGAATTAAAGTAATAATTGGAACAAAGAATTGGGGACGAATTACATACATTTTAGGATAGCGATGTGATACATCAACGATACCTAAGTTATATGTTTCGTTATCAATTTCTAGTAGGGAAACTAAAACCGCGTATTCACAATGTTTTTCTCGACGATCTTTATCTAATTCTTTTAAGAAGTCTTCATTTTTATGTTTAGTAGCAGTTTC
>CAYLQC010000015.1:0-9061 GCA_964385785.1 uncultured Muribaculaceae bacterium
TCCCCTCGTATTCTAATTTAATTTTAGCACATAAAATGATTTAGAACAATAAAAAAGCAGAGATTAAGGTTTTAAGGCTGTTATAGGTATTACATAAACACCATCTTTTCTTTGATAAGCATAATCAATCATACCACTTATTACGCAAAGAAATTTAGGAGCAATATCACAGTTTTTTTGGAATTTTAATAAATTACTTGCCGCCTCATCAATTTTACCTACACCAAGTTTTATTTCGATAGCACCATATTCACCATCTCTTAATTAAACAATGGCATCAACTTCTTCACCGGTATTGTTATCATGAAAATGATAGATACGGCCTCCTAAATGTTCGATATAAATTCTTAAATCTCTAATAACTAGTGATTCAAACATAAAACCAAAGGTTTTTAAATCTTCAATTAATTGAGTTTGTTTTATTCCTAATATAGCACAAGCAAGAGAAGGATCTATAAAGCGTTTCTTACTGTTTTTTCCCACACGAATGCTAGAACGAATTTTAGAAGAAAAAGGTTCTTGGTCTTTAATTAAGTGAATATTTTTTAAAACGTTTAGGTAATCAGCTATGGTATTCCTAGATATCTGGTAATTTTCTTTGGTTGTATAATTTTCAATATCATTTATAAGTTTTTCATTAGTTACTAAGGTAGATTCATTTCTAGCAAGAGATTTTAATAACATAAGCATTTTTTGTTTATCGCGTGTTTTACCATCATAGTTTATATCATGATCTATGACATCAGTTATATAACTTTCTGGTAAACGGTAATAATTTTTCGGCTCAAATTTTAAACTGGCTGGCCAGCCACCTCTAATAATTAAATCAGAAAGTTTTTCAATAGTTGGTTTATTTTTTAAATTAACGGCGATATTTTTATTTTGAAATAAATCAGATAAAGATACTAAACCTTCAGAATCATTTGATTCAAACAAAGACATAGTATACATATTAAGTTTATATATTCTGCCTGCTCCGGAATGAAAGATGTTTTCAGGATTAGGAGGAACTGAGGAACCAGTTAGAATGAATTTACCACTTTTACCGTCCTCATCACATTTGGTTCTAACATCGTCCCAAATTTGTTCAATAGAAGACCATTCGTCAATTAATTCGGGGTATTTATTTGTATAGATTAGTTCACGATTTATTAAAGCTTTTTGATAATCAGAGTTAGGGTTATCAGATTTAGTTAATAAGACAGAAGAGTTGGCATGATTTAAAGCAGTCCAAGTTTTGCCACAATATTTGGGGCCTTCAATACTTATAGCTCCAAACATTTTTAATAATTCGCTTATTTCATTATCAACTAATCTTTTTGTATAATTCTCTTTAGTTAAAGACATATTATCACTCCCATTATAATATACCACATATAGTTATTTATAGCAATATCAAATGTGCATTTAGCATTATTTTTGTTGTGCATTTAGCACGAATTTTGCTGTGCAATTTGCAGAATTTATAATAAGTAAATATAGATAGTTAAGAAATGAAAAATACTTCCTAATAAACAAAAGATGTGAAATATGGAATGCATATATTTTTTATGAGATCCAAGACCATAAAGGATTGAACCAATGGTATACATAGCACCACCAGATATTAAAAAAATTAAACCGTTTAAAGATAAAGTTTGGAGTAAGGTTTTAGAAAATATTAGAGATCCCCAACCATTTATTAAGTGACAGATTACTTCTAATAGTTGAACTTTTTCTAAAAAAATAGAAGATAGAGTGATACCAGTAATAGTTATTAGAGTTACAATACCAAAGAATAACCAACCTTTAAAACCACCAATACCTAATAAAGAAATAGGAATAATGGTACCATAAACAAGTAAGTAAACGTTACAATGATCTAATACTCTTAATACTTTTTTACCTGCAATGTTTTTGGATAAAGCATGATAAATACAAGAAGTGGTATAAAGAATTATTAAAGTACTACCATATAAACTAGTGGTAATTGTTGTAAGAGCACTTATATGACTAGATTTAATAATTAGTATTATTAAACCAAATATACTTAATAAAGCTCCGATACCATGAGTTATAGAGTTTATTAGTTCTTCTTTTAAATTGTAATTGGGAATAGTTATTTTCATAGTTCCTCCTTAAATATTTTGTCGAACGATTTTGATTGTTATTTAATTTGTTTATTTTTATAATAATTATTATATGAAAGAAAGAGTGATAAATGTGATACCAACAGTAATTGAACGAAAGAATAATTATGAATATGCTTATGATTTGTTTTCCAGACTTTTAAAGGATAGAATTGTTTTTTTAACGGGAGAGATTAATATGGCATCGGCGAATATAATTATTAGTGAATTACTTTTTTTAGATTCTGAATCTCACGAAGATATTTATTTATATATTAATAGTCCAGGAGGAGAAGTTACTAGTGGTTTAGCAATATATGATACGATGGAACATATTAAGAGTAAGGTAAGAACAATTGTAGTTGGAATGGCTGCTTCAATGGGCGCGTTTTTACTAGCTGTGGGAGATATTAGATGTGCTCTACCTAATGCTGATATTATGATCCATCAACCCTTGGGAGGAATTGAGGGACAAGCAACAGATATTAAGATTGTTGCTGAACATATTTTAAAAACTAAGAAAAAGTTAATTGATATTTTAGCTAGTAAAACTAAGAAAAGTGCTAAGAAAATAGAAAGAGATATGGAAAGAGATTATTATATGAATGCTAGTGAGGCTTTAGAATATGGAATAATTGATGAAATATTATAGTTTTTTGGCTTTTTCATAGAGTTTTTTCATTTTAATGAAATGATGATTGATACCAGATTTACCTATTTTATAGTCTGTTTCTAAAGAGATTATTTCGGATAGTTCTTGATAAGAAGATTCAGGGTATTTAAGACGATATTCTAAGATTATTTTAGTATGATCATCTAAAAGATTAAGTAAGTCATGTTCTTTTAAGTAAAGGATCATTTCTTTTTGTTTAAAACCCGTTGTAGTTGTTTTTTCTTGATTAGCTATTTCACAGTTATTAAGACGATTTACCATATTTTTATGATCACGATAAATTCTAATATCTTCAAAGTAGAATAAACTTTGAGTAGCATTAAACATTCTAATTATATCACTTATATCTTCAGCACTTTTAATATAAGTTATAAAACGATTATTTCTTTTGATAACTTTAGCAGAAATATTAAGAGATTTTAGCATGGTTTTGATAAAGTTAGCATCGACCTGGGTAGTTAGGATAAATTCTAAGTGATATCCACTAGTACTAGGATCATTTACTGAACCAACTGATAAAAATGTACCTTTTAAGTAAGCAACTTTTTCTTCGAATGCTTCAAAATAAAGACTATTTGCTTTAATTTTATGGTTATTGTTATAAATATATAAAGATTCTAGAATATAATTTATTTTTTCTTTTATTTCTAAGATATAGATTTGTTTAATACGAAAACGTTTTTGATTACGAATAATAATATGAATATTAATACCAAATACTTCTTTTAAATAGGTATAAATTCTTCTAGTTATTTTAGCATTTTCACTGGTAATTGTTATTTTTTCTTTAGTAATTATAGCATCATATCTTAAAATAGCTGCTAGTTCACTTCTTTTTTCAATTAAGCCACCATTATATTCGGTGATTTCTTCTTTAAAACGGGTGGAAAAAGTCATAGAAACCTCCTTATTTTATTTCATAAGTTGTACCATCTTTAGTATCTTTTAGAATAATGCCAAGACTTTCTAAATTATTTCTAATTTCATCGGCGGTATTATAATCTTTATTTTGTTTGGCGATGTTTCTTTTATTAATTTGGTCTTTTATATATTCTTCATCAATATTAGTATTTGTTTTTTTAGTTAAGTCTAAAGATAAGACTTTATCCCAAGATTTAATTAGTTCTAGTTTAGTTAAATCGCTAGTTTTTTCTTTTAATAAGTCATAGATTAAAGTTAAGGCATTAGATGTATTTAAATCATCGGAAAGGCAACTTTTAAATTTAGTATTATAAGTATTAAATGTATCGTTATCAAGTGTTCCAACATTTTGTAAGTTAGTTATTTTATTTTTTAATTTTTTATAGGTATTTTGAGCATTATCTAAAGCATCATAAGAAAAGACTAAGATTTTACGATAAGATGTATTTAAGCAAAAAAAGCGATAACTTAGAGGGTCATAACCTTTTTCGATTAAAGAAGAAAGGGTTAAAAACTCGCCTTTAGATTTACTCATTTTACCAGTAGCATCATTTAAGTGTTCGCCATGGATCCAGTAATTACACCATTTATGGCCTAGGTAAGATTCACTTTGAGCAATTTCGTTAGTGTGATGAGGGAAGATATTATCAACACCACCACAATGAATATCTAAATACTCGCCTAGGTATTTGATACTTATTCCAGAACATTCAATATGCCAGCCGGGATAACCTAACCCCCAAGGGGATTCCCATTTTAGTTCTTGATTAGCAAATTTTGATTTGGTAAACCAAAGAACAAAGTCAGTTTGATTTTTTTTGTTTTGATCTTCTTCGACTGTATCACGAACACCAATAGCTAAATCGTTTTTATTATGATTAGTTAGTTTATAGTAATCATCAAGTTTTGAGGTATCAAAATAGATATTATCCCCACTTTGATAAGCATAGCCGTCTTCTAATAGTTTAGTAATCATTTTAATATACATCGGAATATTATCAGTAGCTTTAGAAACAATTTCGGGCCACTTAATGTTTAATTTTGCTAAATCGTTTTTAAAGGCTTGGGTGTAAAAGTCGGCGATTTCTAAAACTGTTTTATGTTCTCTTTTGGCACCACTTAGCATTTTGTCTTCACCGGTATCAGCATCACTTGATAGGTGGCCAACATCAGTAATATTCATTGTTCTAGTGACATTATATCCTAAGTAATTAAGAGATTTTTCTAAGATATCTTCAAAGATATAAGTTCTTAAGTTACCAATATGGGCATAGTGATAAACTGTAGGTCCACAAGTATACATTTTAACTTCATTTTTATTATTAGGGATAAATTCTTCTAAACTTTTAGTTAGAGTATTATATAATTTCATTTTCATTCTCCTTATTTATTTAATCTTTTTAATATGGTATCTTTTCCTAGTAAGAAAAGAGCATCAGTTAGTTCAACACCATGCATTAATCCAGTAGTTAGAATACGAATAGGCATATAAACTAGTTTAGGGTTTACTTGGGCTTTATTTTTGGTATTATTTAAAGCATTAATAACATTGTGAATTTCCCAATTAGTAATAGATTCTATTTCACTTTTAAAGATTGCAATAGTATTTTTAATAGATGGATCACTATTTAAGAAATTTTTAGCCTCTTCATCAAGTTCGATATCATTTTGAAAGAACATATTAGTTACTAAAGCAATTTCTGTACCAAAAGAAATATGGTTTTTATGAATTCTTAATAAGTGATTTACCCAAGCATCAGTTTTATCAGATAAGTTATAAAATTTTTCTAAAAAAGGTCTAGTAAAGTTTAAATAATCTTCATCACTCATTTGAGTAATATAATGTTTATTATACCATTTTAATTTATTGATATCGTAACAACTAGGTCTGGAGTTAATTCTTTTAATATCAAAGACTTTAACTAATTCTTCTAAGGTAAAGAATTCTTGATTATTAGGAGGTGTCCAACCTAAGAAAGCTAAATAGTTAATTATAGCAGCGGGTAAGAAACCTTGATTTAATAAATCTACTAAGTTATCATCTTTATTTCTTTTACTTATTTTGGTGTGATCTAGTTTAGTTACTAAGGGTAAGTGAATAAATTCTGGTCTTGTAAAACCTAAAGCATCATATAATAAAAGATATTTAGGAGTACTTGATAAGTATTCATTACCTCTAGTTACATGAGTGATATTCATTAGAGCATCATCGATTACGTTAGCAAAGTTATAGGTAGGATAGCCATCACTTTTTAGAATTATTTGATCTTCTAAAGTATTATTTTCAATCGTAATACTACCATAAACTAAGTCATTATAACTAGTTTGACCAACATCAGGCATTTTTTGTCTAATACAGTGAGGTTCACCAAGCATTACTCTGTTACGTGATTCGGCGAGGGCTAGATTACGACAGGGATCTTTATATAAAAAGTTTGATTTTTCAGAAGTACTTTTAATTCTTTCTTTACTTAGTGTTTCTTCTTCACAAAAACAGTAATAGGCACAATCTTTTTCAATTAGTTTTTCAGCATAAGATTTATAGATATCAAGTCTTTTACTTTGAATATATGGGCCATACTCTCCTTCTTTATTAGGGCCTTCATCATATTCTAGGCCAAAAGTTTGTAACATATTATAAATAAATTCTTCGGCCCCTAATACTTTTCTTTTTTGATCAGTATCTTCAATTCTTAAGATAAATTCGCCGTTATCATGTTTAGCAATAAGGTAAGCAAATAAAGCACTACGAAGATTACCAATATGCATATAACCGGTAGGACTAGGAGCAAATCTGGTACGAGTCATAATAACACCTCTTTCGTTTAAAATTATACCATAAAACTAGGACTTTTAGAAAAAAAATAGATTAGGAAGCGTCCTAGTCTATTTTTAGAAGTATTTATGCTTTGACCATAAATAGGTTTTTGTAATAACATAACCCGAGTTCTAATTTATTACGTATTCATCATATCATAATTTAAATAGGAATTTCAATATCTAATTCGTGATTATATTTTTCAATTAAATTTTTTAGGTTACGAAGACCGTATTTTTCCCATTCGGATTCGGTTTTTATTTTTTCAATATTAATAGATTTATTAGTTAAATGTTGTTCTATATAAGAATTTATTGTATCTTCTTTTAATTCGTTAAAGGAAATAACGGAGGTGAAGCGACCTAAAAATTCTTTAGTAAAGTATTCACTTAGTTTATCTTTTTCTTTACCAATAAAGCCGATATTAGGTTTTTTAACTATATTACTAGTCATAAATATCATAGTGTTGGAAAAATCAATTTTTTCACCCATACCATTTGTTACAAAGCCCTCATCTAGAATTTGTAAGAAAATATTTAAAACTCTGGGGTGAGCTTTTTCGATTTCATCTACTAAAATAATTGAATATGGGTTATCTAAAACACTTCTAAAGATATATGGTTCATCACTACCATAACAACCTATACCACTACCTATTAATTTACTAGTATTTACTTCTAAGTTATATTCACTCATATCTAAACGAATAAAGTTACTTTTTTTAATACTTGCAGCAATGGTTTTAATACTTTCGGTTTTACCAACTCCAGAGGGACCAGTAAGTAAGATAGATAAAGGTTTTTGATAACCATTAAATTTTAAGTGAATGTTTTTTAATAGTTCATTTACTTGATAATCTTGACCAATTATTTTAGTTTTTAAGTTAGTTTTGATTTGATTAAATACTTTATTTTTATCTTCTAATATTGGTATGTTACTTCTTTTTTCGACGATTTCTAAGATATCTTCATAAGTTATAGTGTTATTTAAGACTTTAGTATAAGTTTTGATTTCTTTTTGTTTTTGGGTTTCTAGTTTTTTACAAAGAGATGCATTTTCGTAATCATCATGATAAACATATTCTTTTTTTTGATTTTTGATAGTTTCTAGTTCTTTGTTTAATTTTTCTAATTTTTTAAAAGGGATACCTTTTACTTTTTTACTAGCACAAACCATATCTAATAAGTCAATAGCTTTATCTGGGTTACTTTTATTTTTTATGTATTGATTAGAAAGTCTTACGATATCTAAAATATTTTGTTTGGTTATTTTTAGTTTATGATGGTTTTCATATTCTTTTTTAATACCCATTAAGATATCAGTAGTTTTTTGGGCATTTGGTTCTTCAACGCGAATAACAAAGAAACGACGTTCTAAGGCTTTATCTTTATAGATAGTTTTATAGTATTCATTAGTTGTTGTAGCGCCGATACAACGAATGTCTCCTCTTGCTAGGTAAGGTTTTAAGATATCTCCAGCGTTGATTGCACCCTCAGCACCACCAGCATTTACCATAGTATGAATTTCATCGATAAATAAAATAATGTTTTTATTTTCCATAACTTCTTTAATTATTTTGGTTAGTTTTTCTTCAAATTCACCCCGATATTTAGTACCAGATACTAGGGTACCCATTTCTAACATTACAATGGTTTTATTTTGAAGTTCTAAGGGAACTGTACCACGATTAATACGTCTGGCTAGTTCTTCAACAATGGCAGTTTTACCAACACCAGCATTACCGATTAAAATAGGGTTAGATTTTTTCTTACGAAGTAAAGCTTCTATAATTAAAGATAGTTCTTCTTCTCTACCAATACAACTTTCGGTATTTTCAACATATTTATTTAAGTTATTACCAATTTCCATAACAGATAGTTTATTTTTACCGTTTTTTACTAAACTTATTTTTAAATCTTCATAAAGATATTCTAATTCAACATTTAAACCAAGAAGTATTCTAATAGCGATACCCTCTCCTTCATCAAGCATAGCAATGACTAAATGTCTTGGGGTTACATTGCCATAGTTATTATCTGCCGCATCATCAGAGGCATTTTCAATTATTCTTTTTAATAAAGGGGTATATAAAGTAAATTCAGGTACTTTAGAAGATTTACCAACAATACTTAATAATTCTTTTTTAAAGGTATTATAATCAACATCATATTCTTGAAAAGTTTTAGTTACTTCGTTATCTTCACTTAAAATAGCTAAGAGTAAGTGTTCACTACCAACATAAGGGTGTTTTAATTCTTTACTTAAGTTTTCGGCTTTTTTAAAAATTTTGGCAACTTCTATTCCGTAGTTATCAAACATGTTATTTCCTCCTTTTATATTCTATGTATATGTTGTTAATTTTATAAAATATTTATGCAAAATATCTTATATTTTTGGACTACAAATTATACTCTAGCAAAAGAAAATAGAAAATGCAAAACTTTTTTTCTTGAGGTTTTTAGAATGTTTTTTTTAATTTTAAGAATTGGTTTTAGAATGGTTTTTAATTTTAAAAATTAGATTAATTATTTTTTTAAATTG
>CAYLQC010000016.1:0-1554 GCA_964385785.1 uncultured Muribaculaceae bacterium
CAAAGTTCTGATGCAACTTTAAAAAGTTTAACACCTAGTACGGGAAGTTTATCACCTAGTTTTTCTGCGAGTGTTAATAGTTATACTTTAGAAGTAGCAGATAGTACTAATGCTGTAGATTTTAGTGGAACGACGAATGATGAAAATGCCACAATTTCTAGTGGTCAAAGTTGTACGCTTTCGGGTAGTGAAACAAAATGTAATATTGTGGTAACTAGTCAAGATGGAACAACTAATACTTATTCGATAACGGTTAAAAAGGTAAGTAGTTCAAGTACTGATGATAGTAGTACTTCTAATAATGGAAGTAGTAGTGGAAATACAAATAATAATACTAATAATAATAGTGGTAGTACAACAACTACTAAATCTAGTGATAATTATTTAAAAAATTTAATTGTTGCTAATGGGGAATTAACTCCAAATTTTTCTAAAGATGTAACTAGTTATAGTCTAACAGTTGCTAGTGATGTAGATAGTTTAGATATTCAAACAACTTTAAATGATACTAAAGCAAGTGTTTTAATTAGTGGAAATGAAAATTTAAAAGTTGGTTTAAATGCTATAACTATTAAAGTAACAGCAGAAGATGGTAGTACTAGAGTTTATACTTTAAATGTTACAAAAAGTAGTGTAGCAAGTAATAATAAATTAAGTTCTTTAGTAGTTACAGGTTATACCTTAAGTCCTAGTTTTAAAAGTGATGTTTATACTTATGATTTAACGGTACCAAGTGATGTAGATAGTATTGATATAAAAGCGGTAAGTGAGAATTCTAAAGCAACTGTAGAAGTAAGTGGTAATACTGATTTAAAAGAGGGAAATAATGTTGTTTTAGTTAAAGTAACTGATGAAGAGGGTTTTGTCCAATACTATACTTTAAATGTGGTAAGAGAATCTGCCGAAGAAAGTAAGTTTTTAGGTCTTAATTGGAAACAATGGTTAATGGTAGCAGGATTTTTCTTATTATTATCATTATTAATATTTATTATTATAATTTTAAGAAGAAAGAAAGATAAAACTTTAGAAGAAAAAAAGGAAGATAATAATACACCAATAATTGAATTTAAACCAGAGTTTAATTTTGGCTCTAAAAATGGCACAGATGATGATATAGTAGAAGAGGGGGGAGTTTTAAATCAATATACAGGAGATTTACCTAATAAAGAAAAGAAACAAATAGAGGGAAATGTGGAAGATGCTAAATACATTGATACGGATGAAGAGATTCCATATGATATATATGATGAAACAGTAACTAAAGATGAAATAGTTGATGCTATTCATGAAGCAATGAATACGAAAGACCCAGCTAAACTTAAAATGTTACTTGATCAAGATAAGTTAAATAAAGTAAAAAAAGCTATGAAACAAAAAGAAAGTATGCAAGATAACGAAGATGAAGAATAAGTTATATCTTGTCTTATCTTTCTTGCTTTTTTTAAGTTTTCCAAAAGTTATTTTAGCAGGTAGTAGTGAAATAAGTTTAAATGGTTCTAGTAGTATAACTGTAGGAAATAGTTTTGATATTAAAGTAAATGTTAATGTTAAGGA
>CAYLQC010000016.1:1654-9058 GCA_964385785.1 uncultured Muribaculaceae bacterium
TTAACAGTTAGTAAAGATATAGAAGTTAAGAATGTTAGTAGTAGTAAAAGTAGTAATAATTATTTAAAAAGTCTTAGTATAAGTGATGGAGTTTTAAATCCTGCTTTTAGTCCATATACTTATTTATATAATGTTGATACAAATGATAGTAGTATTTTGATATCAGCTTTAGCAGAGTCAAGTAGTGCAACAGTGTTAGGAAGTGGGACTAAAACTTTAGAGATTGGTGCTAATACGTTTATTATTCAGGTTAAAGCTCAAAATGGCAGTATTAAAAATTATACGATAGTTGTTAATCG
Source organism: uncultured Muribaculaceae bacterium (assembly GCA_964385785.1). Classification (GTDB taxonomy): domain Bacteria; phylum Bacillota_I; class Bacilli_A; order RF39; family UBA660; genus MGBC108787. Next base: position 1,954 of record CAYLQC010000016.1, read on the forward strand.
TAAAAATAATGATACATCTTTAAAAAGTTTAAAGGTAGGTAGTACAAATATTCAAATTAAACCCGATGTATTTGAGTATTTTATAAATGTAGATAATAGTGTAAGTTCTATTTTAATAGAGGGTTTTAGTAGTACTAACTCAGTAGTAAGTGGGGGAGGAGAAAAAAATCTAAATTTAGGTAATAATAAATTTTTAATAACTGTAGTTGCCGAATCTGGTGATACCCAAACTTATACTATTAATATAAATCGGGAAAGTACAATATTAAATATGGCTAATTTAAGTTCTTTAGAAGTTTTAAATGCTACTTTAAGTCCTAGTTTTCAAACAGATATAAATGAGTATTATGTAAGTGTTACAAGTGATATTGATAAACTTTTAATTGAGTATACTCCAGAATATAGTGATGCAGTAGTAGAAATAGATAATCCAGAGTTAGTTTTTCCAAATACTACTATTAAAATAATGGTAAAAGGCGTAAATGGTAGTAGTAAAACTTATTATATTTATGCTTTAAAAGAAGAAGGTAATTATTTAAGTAGTTTAGTTCCTAGTACGGGGGTATTAAGTCCAGAATTTAATTTTAATATAACAGAATATAATTTATATGTTCCAGATAATATCAATACAGTAGCTTTTTCTTATGCTTGTAATGGCAAGTGCGTAGTTATAGATAGTGGACCTATATATTTTAGAAATAGTTTTAAAAATATTTATACTATTACATGGCAATATTTAGAAGAAGAGATTACTTATAAAGTTAATGCTTATTTATTAAGTGATATAGAAAAACCGGGAATTTATTTAAAGTCTTTAAATTTAGAAAATGGTAAGTTAAGTAGTAATTTTATACCTTCTAAAACTCAATACTATTATTATTCTTGGTTAAATTTTAATTATCAATATGAACCTTTAATAGATAGTTCAAATGTTAAAGAGATGCAAATAGATAATGATATTTATTTAATAGTAAGTGATAATTTAGGTAATACTTTAACGTATACAATAGAATATGTAAATGTTTTATTAATTTTCTTTATAATTATTATGTTAATAAGTATATTGTTATTACTAAGTATTTATATACCAAGAAAAAAGAAGTTAAAGAAAAAAGTAAAATTTTTACTAGCGAAAATAAATGAAGATAAAAATACTAAGTAAGATTAAGTAAATAGAAAATTTAGCTAAATGGCCTTTTTTAACAATATTACTTAACCATTTATAAGAGTAATATGTAACTATTAAAGTAGTAATCATCCCAACAATATAATAAGGAAATTGGTAAAATTGAGGTGATGATATAAAATCAGGTACAGCAAGTATTATAGAGGCGATACTAACGGGGAAATAAAGCATGAAAGTGTATTTTAAAGCACTTTCTCTTTTTAAGTTACAAAGTAAACAACCTACTAAAACAATACCACTTCTACTTATACCAGGAATTAAAGCAATAGTTTGTAGTAAACCAATAATTATCGCATCTTTAATAGTTATATCATAATCACCTTTTGTACCTTTGATATTTTTAACTATAAATAAACTAAGAGCAGTAAGTAAAAAAGCAAGACCTAACCATTTAATATTTAAAGCATTTTCTAATGTACTTTTTAGAAGTAACCCAGCAATACCAACGGGAATACTACTTATAATAATTAAGATACAGTAGTGAAAATCATTTTTTAAGGTTGGTCTTTTTTCTTTATTAAATATATAGGTAAAAAAAGAAGCAACTAATTTTTTAATATCTTTTCTAAATATATAAAATATAGCTAAAAAAGATGCAAAGTTTACAAATATTTCAAAGTTTAAATCAGTTGCTAAATCAGTATTAAAAATTGATTTAAATAAATATAAATGTCCTGATGAAGAAATGGGTAAGGGTTCAGTAAGTCCTTGGAGAAAACCTAAAAAGATATATAATAAATATTTCATAATATCACCTAATTAATTATATAATAAATTTTTAATTTAAGAAATAAAATAATATGGGTGGTAGATATATTTAAATATATATTAGGTATATTTTTATGTAGTTTTGGACTTTTATTTATAATTTTATATAGTAATTTATTAACAATAGGGTATAGTTTTTTTGATTTTGTTAAATTTATTAGTAGGAGAGTAGAATGTTTACAGTTAATATTAGGAATTATATTAATTGTTTTTAGTATAGAAAAGAGGAAAAATAATGTATTATTACTACGACGTTTTAGTAAATTTCACCGAGGCCGAGGTTTTATACGAATTTTATGAGTGGGAAGAGGAAGATAATATTGAGTTTATTAAAAAAATGCCTTTGTTTCGAGTTAGTTTTAATACTTTGTTAGATTTATTAAAGTATCAAGTTAAGTTTAGTAGTGAAATACTTAGTTTAATTAATAATAAAACAATACTTAAAAGTAATAAAAAAATTAAGTATGCTTTTTTAGTTAGTGATAGTAAAAATGTTTTAGCTTTAGAATTAAATAAAGATGGTTTAGTAATAAGTAGAAGTAAGTTATTACTTAAAGATGCGAATAATTTAAATGAAATGGTAGTTAGTATTAAAGAAAAAAAGTTTAATTATGAAATTATTAAGAGTTATAAAGTAAGATGTGATATCAGACAAATAGAAGATATAAAAAGATTAATTAGTTGTGAAGTTAATACCATGATTAAAGATAATAATATTAGTAAGTTAAAGTATTTATATTATGAATGTTTTGATAAGTTATGTAATAATAAGGAAGAAATAATAAAAAAAATGACTTCAATGTTAAATGATAATGACATTGAAAGTCTAAAAAAGATTTATGATTTAATTAGATATTCTTATAATAAAATCTAGCGATATAAACCAACTTTTTTAATAACAGTTTCGTATTTTTCTTTAGCTAAAATATTGGTTTTAGCAAGACCTTTATCTAATATTTCATCGACTATACCAGAAGACATAATCGTTTCATATTTTTTTTGAATATTAGTTAAAGACTCTACTAAAGTGTTGGCTACTTCCATTTTAAATGTGCCATAATTAGAGTTTTTAAATTTTTCTTCGATTTCGGAAATACTTAGATTACTAAAACAAGAATAAATGGTTATTAAGTTAGAAATACCAGGTTTATTTTGGGGGTCATATTTAATAATGTTTTCACTATCAGTTACGGCTTGAGAGATTTTTTTTCTAATGTCTTCTTCTTTATCAAGTAAGAAAATGGAGTTTTTAGGGTTAGTATCAGATTTACTCATTTTTTTAGTAGGGTCTTGTAAAGCCATGATTTTAGCACCAACCTTAGGAATTAAAGGCTCAGGAACAGTAAAAGTATCACCATAAAGATGGTTAAAACGAATAGCAATATCCCTTGCTAATTCAACGTGTTGTTTTTGGTCGAGACCAACTGGAACATAATCAGCATCATAAAGTAAGATATCCGCTGCCATTAAAATGGGATAAGTTAATAAACCAACTGAAACATTTTTAACTTTTTTACTTTTATCTTTAAATTGAGTCATACGATTTGCTTCACCAATATAAGTATTACATTCTAAAATCCAAGATAGATTAGCATGATATAAGTTTTCGGATTGAATATAGAAAGTGTGTTTATTAGGATCTACGCCACAAGCTAAGTAAAGACCAACATGTTTTTTAATTCGCTCGTGTAATTCTTTAGCATCCTGGGGAACAGTTAACGTATGTAAGTCCGGAACAAATAAAAATGAGTCATATTCATCTTGTAAGTCCGCCATTTGTTTTATAGCTCCAACAAAACTACCAATTGTTAATTCACCACTTGGTTGTAAACCAGTTAAAATTCTTTTTTTCATAATATCACCTGGTTTAATTTTAACATGTTTTACATATTTTTGATAGTTTTTAGTTATACTAAAAGAAGAAAAGAGGAAGTTTTTGAAAAAGATTATTACTTTATTATTAATTATAAGTTTAATTTTAGGTTGTTCTAAGAGTAGTAGTGTAAGTAAAGTAGAAGAGTATTTAGCTAAATATAATAATTTAGATAGAGAAGTATTAACTGAGTTAGAAAATGTAATAGCCGAAAAAGATTTAAATGATTATTTAAAAGATAAATATTATGAAGTTATGATAAGACAATATCAAGATTTAACTTATAAAATAGAAGAAGAAATATATGAGGGTAGTAAGGCAACTATAAAAGTTTTAGTTAAGGTAAGTGATTTATATACCGCCCAAAAGGATGCGGAAGACTATAAAAATAATCATATTGAAGAGTTTTATATTGATGGAGAATATAGTTATGATTTATTTTTAGATTATCAATTAGATAAAATGTTAAATAGTACGAAAAGAAAAGAATATATGATTATTTTTAATTTAATAAAACAAGATAAAGATTGGGTATTATTAGATTTAACAGAGGATGATTTAGAAAAAATTCATGGTATTTATGGAGGATAATTTTTATTTACTAATAATGGTTATTTATGATAATATATTCTTATAGAAAGTATTAATCAATTATATAATTGGTGAGGTTGGAGTATGGATAATAAGTTTAATAATATGTTAGAAGAATTTTTAAAAAAGGAAAATGTAAAAAATATTGATGAAGCAAACGAAAAATTACAAGATTTTATTAAAATGTATAATAATGGAGAAATAGAATATGAAAATACACCATTAGATGATGCTTATGAATTGTTAGAAAAAGCCGAAAATGCTAAAAATGATAAGGAAGCTTTAAAATTAGCCAAACAAGCTTATGTGAAGTCTAAGGAATGTTTTGATGCAATTATATTTCAAGTTACTTTAGAAGAAAATAGTATTAAAAGAATGAAATTATTAAATGATGGTTTAGAATATGAAAAAGAACGTTTAAGAAAAGAAAAATATTTTGAAAAAGATTGTATAGGCAAATTTTATGGAATATTTGAAACTAGACCATATATTAGAGGTTTAAGTCTTAAAGCCGAATATTTTTTAGTAGAGGGAAAGATGCATCAAGCTGAAGATATTTGTAAAGAAGTTTTAAGATTAAATGAAAATGATAATACTGGAGTTAGATATTTATTAATGGGCATTTATGCGGTATTAGAAGATGAAGAAAAAATGTTAAAATTATATAAAAAATATCCAGAGGAAGATTTAGAAATGTTATTTCCTTTATTTGCCCTATATTATAAGAATGGAAATGATAAGAAGGCAATTAAATATTTAAAATTAATAAATGAATGTAATTCTAATTTGGTTAAGTATTTTAAAGGAACGCTAAAACAAGATAAAGATGATATGCCAGGTTATTATAGTAGAGGAGCTTCTTCAGAAGTTTTTATGTATATGGACCGTTATGATTATTTAGTAAGTACAATGCCTTATATTGATGATTATGTATTAGCAAATTCTAAATAGTGATTAGAAATTATATTATGAGAGGTAGATAATGGAAAAAATAATGGACGCTAGAACTTTGGCTTGTTATATAAAAGATTATTATAATACTAATTTTAAAGGTGAAATATCTCCTCTTAAATTACAAAAGGCTTTATATTTTTGCTTTGCTTATTGGGGCGGATTTATAAGAAAAAATAATTCTTTTAGTGATGAGGCAAAAGAAATAAGTTTTAATTATAGTGAAATATTATTTGATAATAAAATTGAGGCTTGGGTATATGGTCCAGTTGTTCCAGAGGTTTACCATGAAAGAAAGTTAGATAAATTTCGTAAGGATGACCCTTTTAATGGGCAAAAATATATTCAAGAATTTATAAATAATATTCTTGATGATGTCCTAGCCACTAATGATTTTAGATTAGTTGAAGTATCCCATCAAGATAAATGTTGGAAAAAGAATTTTAAACCTAATTCAAAATTTCATAATTGTGTTATTCCATTTGAAGAAATTATTAAAGAATATGCTAAAAACTATCAATAATATTAATATATGATATGATAGATTTAAAAAATATTACAAAATAAAAAAGTGAGCTTTCCCCTGCCTGAAGGTTTCCACAGGGCAAGCCTGCTGGTATATATTAAATATACCCTTCAGTGATTCAGCGAACTACTCACTCACTGACTAAATGATATCATAAAAAATATATTTTGTTAATTATTTTTAAAATGGCTTGATTTAAGTCTAAATATTTGCTTAAATAATATATAATATTTTTAAGCGAGGTGAATATCATAAAACGACTTAATGTATTTGTAGATGAAACTGGAGAATTTGGTTTTACCAAAGGAGCATCTGATGTATATGGCATATCATTTACATTTCATGAACAAAATAATGATATTAGCTTTGAATTAGATTCTTTAAATAAAAGACTTGAAAGAATTGGTTATACTAACATGATACATATGGCAGATTTAATAATGCATAGAGGGGATTATACTAAATTTGATATAAAATCACGTAAAAGTATTTTTAATGCTATATATCAATTTTCCCGAAAAATACCAGTAAGATATAAAACGATAATTATTGATAAGAAGTATACTGATTATGGTGATGTTTTAAGAAGAAAATTAATTAATGAAATAAATAAAATGATAAAAGAACACGAAGATTATTTTAATAAATTTGATAAGATAGTTCTTTATTATGATAATGGTCAAGAACCTTTAGGTTATATTTTAGATTCATTGTTTATAAGATTTGATGGTTTTGAGCATAGAATAAAGTTTAACCATCGAGAAAAAAGATTATTTCAAGTTTCGGATATGTTAACTTATATTGATAAAGCCGTGTATAAACACAAAAATAATATTAAATATAAAAAAGGCGAATTATATTTTTTTGGTAATGAAGAATTAAGAAAGATTGCCAAGGAGTTAGATAAAAAAAGATTTTAAACAATTAAAAAAGTAACCAATACAGGCTACTTTTTTAAGCGGCGCTTGGCGCCAACACGGGTTTGATCCTTTTACTTATTAAATAAGTTACTAAGACCAAGAGTAGATATAATACTATCTACAATAATATTATATGCTACTTACAAGAAATCAATACTGGTAATTCTATTAACTTTCTTGTGTATGTCTAATATTTTATAGTAAAAAGAGTAATAAATCAAGTAGTTTTTAATTTTATCACTAATAATAATCATCTTCTTACTTATATCTGTAATATTTATACTAGTAAC
>CAYLQC010000017.1:0-8969 GCA_964385785.1 uncultured Muribaculaceae bacterium
TCTCCATTTTCTCACGTCCTTTTTATAATATATTATTTTATTATATGTTTGTCAATTGAATTGGGTTAAAGTTTACATAAGTGAAATAAACCTATTATTAAAAGTAAGATACTTCCTAACAAACTAGCATAGATACCTAATAATTTATTAGCATATTTACCTATTAATAAACCTAAATAAGTAAAGAAAAAACTAGTTAGAGAAAATATTATTGTGGCAAGAATTAGGTTATTAGTAATGGCAATAATACCAATTCCTGTAGAAAACGAATCTAAGGATACAGAGATTGCTAATACAAACATACTTAAGATATTAAGTTCTTTAACTATTTTATTAGGTTTTATGATATCAATAAACATTAATATTGCTAAGTAAATAAGAATTATACCTAAAAGAAAGTTACTTTTTAAGGTAAATATTAATACTAGTTTTTGACCGATTAAAAAACCTAAGATAGGCATTAAAAAGTGCATTAAACCAACAATTAAGGGAAATAAAAAAAATTTATTTTTATTTATAAAACTAGTACCTAGTCCTAAAGATAGGGAGAAGGTATCCATACTTAAAGCTATAGCAATAATTAATAGAGATAATAGTTCTTGCATAGGAAAAAACCTCCTAGTTAAATATACTAGGAAGTTTTTAAAAAATTACAGATATTTATTAAAGAATTCTTTTACAAATAAACTATATTCGGCATTTTTTAAATTATCAGTGCTATCTTCAATTAAACAAAGGGGAGGAAATAAAACACACCACCAATTATCACCATTTCCACTACCTAAAGTTATGACAAGAGATTCATACATACCAGCATTATAAGTTACACCTTTATAGGTTTTTTGAGGAAAATAGTTACTACCAAGGTTTAGACTATAATCGGTAGTATAGGTATTTAGCATGGTTTTGATTTCGGGTATTTTATTTTGTAAAACGTTTTGGGCATCGATTAGATTTTTGCTGGCTAATAAATCATTTTTAAGAATATTTTCAACATTATTTTTAATAATCATTTTAGTTGCTTGGTCTTCAAAGTTATTACTACTAGCGATAACGCGAAATCTAATAGCATTATCAGGGATAATATATTCTTCTTTATGGGTTGTTAATAAAATTATGCTAAATAAAAATAAGACTATAACGATTTTTTTCATTTTATCACCTAAATCATTATGTCTTAATTTTTTAATTTTTATTCAATTAATATTTTTCTTCGATTAAATTATCAATATTGGCTTTACGATTATGTTCAATTTGCACCCATTTTAAGTCTTTTTTAAATAAACATATAACATTGATTGGTATCCAAGAGGCTAGGAAAACGATAAATAATATGATACCTGGCATAGTAGTTTCTATATCACGTTTATAATAAACGATTACAAACATACATAAGAGGATACAACTTAAGAAACCAATGGCTAAACAGATAGGTCCTAAAGAGAAGAAGTAAGAGAAGATATCATTTAGTTCAACATCAAAGATATGGAATAAGAATAGAACTATACATAAGATTACGCTTAAGACTTGGATATAAGGAGCAATAGCAAATAGAAATTTATCAATACTAGAAAAGTCTTTATCTTTAATCCATTTGGCTAGTAAGTCTCTACCATAAAGACGAAAACATTCAATAATTCCTTTACTCCAACGACTTCTTTGGTTCCAAGAATCTTTAAAATTAACAACTTGTTCATCATAAGTTATGGCATCTTCAACATAAGCAATATCGATACCTTTTAAAACACATTGAATAGATAATTCGATATCTTCAGTGACCGTTTTAGGATCAAAACCCTCATCCATAATATTTTTGGCTACCATAAAACCTGTCCCATTAATAGCAGCAGCAGCGTTGATTTTCATTCTTGATTTATTAAAGAAAAAGTTTTGAATGTAATAAAATAGTGAACAACTAGCACTTAACCAATTATCTTCAATGTTTTTACTATCTTTTCTACCTTGAGCAACTTTATATCCAGATAGATAAGCATCATTCATATGTTTTAAGAAGTCAGGATGAACAACATTATCAGCATCAAAAATTAGATAAGCATCATAACTTTTATTTTTTAGTTTTTGGAAAGCAAATTTTAAAACTTCACCTTTTGATTTTACGGGAATTGTAACATTAATTATTTTAGAACCACTTTGTTTAGCTACTTCTAAAGTATTATCTGTACAGTTATTTACTAAAGTATAGATATCATATAAATCTTGGGGATAGTTTTGTTCTTTTAAACTTTTTATTAAATCACCAATAACTTGAGATTCGTTTCTGGCAGCAATTAGAATAGCAAATTTAGTACGTTCTTTAAAAGGACGAACGGGTTTTTCATCTTCTTTTTTAAAAGCAAATAAACCAGTTACTAAAAAATATACGCCATAAGCTAATGTTATGATAAATAAAATATAATAAATTATTTGAATCATAGACTTTTACTCCTTTAATTTAGTAATACTACTAACATTATTAATTTTATATGTTAAGACATTAAATGTCAAGATTCACCATTTCTTTATATAAATATTATAACGAATGGATAAGAAAAAGAACAATTATATTATTAATTTTAAAGAATATTTGACAATTTTTTACAAATTATTAATAAATAGATAGCGTTCCTTACCAGTTAGGTCTTTTTCAATTTCAATAAGCGAGTTAGGAAATCTTTTTAAGGCTAAGTTTTTAATGGTTTTTCCTTGTTCAAAACCAATTTCAAATGCAATAAGTTTAGGAGTATTAGGAATATGTTTTAAAATAGCTTTGTAAAAAGCTAAACCGTTATCTTTAGCAAATATAGCAATAGATGGCTCAAAAGTAGTAGATTTATCAACTTTAATGTTTTTAGAGATATAAGGAGGGTTAGCAACAATAATATCATAATTATTTATAATAGAACTTTCTAATATATCTTGTTTAATAAAGTTAATATTTTGATTATTTAATAAAGCGTTTTTTTTAGCAACTTCTAAAGCCGTATCTGATATATCAAGGGCAGAACAGTTCCAATTAGTGTTTTTAGATATAGCAATGGCAATACAGCCACTACCGGTACAAATATCTAACATTTTTAAAGGTTTATTTTGGATATTTTTGGTTTTATTTAAGACTTTTTCAACTAGATATTCCGTTTCAAAACGAGGTATTAAAACATTTTCATTTACTAAAATTGTGGTATTTAAAAATTCAACATTACCAATTAAGTATTGGACTGGGTAGCCGTTTTTTACTTTTTTGATAATATTTTGATAGTTTTTAGGATATTTTTCTTTTAGACATTTTAAATCAGTTTCGGTTAGGGTTTTAGGAAACATTATTACCCTCTAAAATACGTTTTTGATCTTCAGTTATTAAAGCATCGATTATCGGATCTAAATAACCATTCATAACTCGATCTAGTTCCATAATTGAGAAATTGATACGATGATCGGTGATACGATTTTGGGGATAGTTATAAGTTCTTATTTTTTCGGAACGATCACCAGTACCAACACGACTTTTACGAACGCTTGATAATTCTTGATTTTTTTGTTGTTCGAAGAAGTCAAAGATTTTGGATTTTAATAAACGCATGGCTTGTTCTTTATTTTTCATTTGACTACGTTCGTTTTGACAAGTTACAACAATATTAGTAGGTAAGTGGGTTATACGAATAGCTGAGTTAGAAGTATTTACGGATTGACCACCAGCACCACTAGAGTGATAAACATCGATTTTTAAGTCACTTTCTTTGATTTCATAGTCAATATCTTCAACTTCGGGCATAACAACAACCGTAGCAGTTGAGGTATGAACTCGACCTTGGGACTCAGTTACGGGTACTCTTTGAACACGGTGGGCACCACTTTCATATTTAAGTTTTGAGTAAACGTTATCTCCAATAATACGATATTCGATTTGAGAGTATCCTCCACTAGTACCTGGTAATTCATTTATTATTTCAATTTTCCAGTTATTTTTTTCAGCATAGTATGTATACATTCTAAATAAATCACCAGCAAAAATATTAGCTTCATCTCCGCCGGCAGCACCACGAATTTCCATGATAACATTTTTACCGTCATTTTCATCTTTAGGAATTAGTAATATTTCTAATTCTTTAGTTAAAGTAGTTAATTTTTCATTTAAGTTAGTTAGTTCAGATTCGGCCATTTCTTTATATTCAGAATCACTTGCTAAAGTTTTAGCATCTATTATATCTTGTTTAGTTTTTTTATATTCTTCATATTTATTAACGATTTCTTTTAAGTCGCTTTGTTCTTTAGATAATTTATTTACTTTTTTAAAATCGTTAATTACATCGGGAGCCATTAATTCTTTATTTATTTCGTTAAAACGAGCAAGTATTGCTTCTAATCTAGTTTCCATATTTACGTCCTTTCTTTTTTAAATGAAGGAAGGTTTTATAGTTCGCTATCTTCATCATCAATAATGACTAAATCTTTTAAATCATCATCCGGCTCATCATCATCTTCTTCATCATAAAATATTTCATCTTCTTTTTCTTCAATTTCTAAGGTTTCTTCAACATCTTCAAGATCAAGGGTTACATCTTCTTCATCATCATCGATTATTACTTCACCAACATGACGAGTTCTTAAATCCCAAGAACCGTCATCTAACATAACAAAACGTTTATCTAAAGTAAGAAGTTCGAAGAAGTCGCCGATTTTGTCTTCAACCTCAGCATCGGTAAGTTTGATGAGTTTACCTATTTCTTTAAATAAATCAATGATTTTCATAGCATGTTTTTTTTCAGTTAGTAAAGCAAAGGCTAGATCATCATATGGGGTATTTTCTAATTCTTCTTTGCTCATATTTTTAATATTCATATTTTTTCCTCCTACATTTTGGTTGGAACTTTAATACCTAAAATATTTAGTAATTCATAAATTATATCGGTTACTAAAGAAAGTAGGGTTATCCAATCTTTTTTCTTTCTAATTTCTTCTAAGTTATTTATATGATTGTTTTCATAAAAAGCATTTACTAAAACACATATTTCATATAAATAGTTAGCTATGACCGAAGGCATTCTAGTTTTAAAGGCTTGTTGCATGATATTATTTAATTCTAAGATTTTTATTCTTAGGTTTCGGTCGTGAACATTATATATTGTTTTGCTTAAGTTGTCTATATTAATTTGATTATTTTTGATAATTTTTTTAGTTCTTAAATAAGTATATAAGATATAAGGGCCCGTTTTTCCGGAGGTTTTAGAAAATTTATCAATGTCAAATATATATTCTTTTTCACGATTATTTTGTAAATCAGCAAATTTTATAATCGCATTAATAATTTTATCTAAGTCTTCATTAGAATAGTCGCCGCTATGTTCTTCATTATTTTTAAAACTTTCTTTGATATCTTTAAATAAGTCTTCTAGTTTAGGAGTATTACCGTCTCTAGTTTTAAAAGGTTTATTATCGGGGCCATTCATCGTACCAAAGCCTAAAAATTCACAGTCAATACTTTGAAGTACAGGAAGTTTTTTAGCAACACGAAATACTTGGGTAAAATGTAATTTTTGGCGATCATCAGCACAGTAAAGAACTTTATTTGGAGAGTAGTCAATTTGTCTTTGATAAAGGGTTGCTAAATCAGTGGTTCCATAAAGATATGCACCATTACTTTTTTGATAGATAAGGGGAGGTATTTCTAATTTATCAGTAGTCTCTTTTACTTCAACAATTTTAGCACCATTACTATCTGTTAAAAGATTACTACTAATTAATTCCTTGGTTAAAGGTTTAATATATTTATAAGCATCAGATTCCCCTAACCATAAGTCAAAGGAAACATCTAAAAAGTCATATAAAGTTTTTATATCTTTTTTGGATACTTCTAAGATTTTGTGAAAATATTTTTGGTATTCAGGGTTATTGTCTTGTAAATCTTTGGTAATATTAGCACAAATAGTTTTAATACTTTCATTTTCTTTACAAAGTTTACTTATTTTAGGATAGATATCAGATAAAATTTCAATGGTAATATCTTCAGGAGAATAGTTTTCTTGTTTTAAGCCATAGATTACTTCGCCGATTTGTAAGCCATAATCGCCTAGGTGAACATCACTTATTACTTCTTGGTTCATATATTTTAATAGTCTTTTGATTGATTCACCTACAATAGCGGAGCGTAAGTGCCCAACATGAAGAGGTTTAGCAACATTTGCTCCACCATAATCAATAATAATTTTTTCTTTTTTAGGCATTGTAATATTAAATTTTTCGTTATCTTGCATTTCATTTAATAAAATATTTATATATTCATCTGTTAAAGTAAAGTTTACAAAACCGGGTTGAACACATTCTACTTTACTAAATTTATGAGAAGTGGTATTAATCTTTTTTAAGTTACTTACAATATCTAACCCTATATCATAAGGGTTTTTATGAATTTCTTTAGCAATTTGAAAAGCTCCGTCGTATTGATAGTCACATAAATCTGGACGATTAGATGTTATTAGTTCATCTTTAATATTAGGTATATTATATGTTTTTAAAACGGTTTTTAATTCTTCGTTCATTCTTTCACCTCGATTATAAGTTTATTTTTAGCATCACTTGTTTCAATTAGATATTCTAAAGTAATTTTACTATCTTTTATATCCAAAAAGCATTCGTTTACTTCGATATCAAAGTCAATATTTTCTTTTTTTAAAAGAAGATTAGCTGTTTTATTAGAAATATTTAATAGAAAAGTATATTCTTCATTTTCTCTTAAAAGAGTTTGATTTTCTAAATCTAATATAGTATTGTAATCAAATAAGTTAAAATAATAACTATTTTGATTATTATTTTCATTTTTTAAGATATCTTGATAAATTAGTTGATTATTTTGATAAAAACTAACTTGAAATTGAGAATAGGACAAATACAGCACCTCTTTTTCTAGGTCATTATATCATGTTAGAAAAAAATTGCAACATTATTATTATATTTTGAATTGGTGCGACACTGTCGCACCAATTAGAAAATCATTAATACTTATAAATTAGGGGTTTTTTACCATAATAAGAATGGTGAATTTAATTGAAAAAGGTACGTTTTTTAATAAAATCTTTAATATTTTTATTTTTAGTTTTTTTAATTACTTTAATAGGTCTTTATACTTATGCTTATTTAAGTCCGAAGTTAGAACTTAAAAATGTAGGACAAATGTATATATATGATAAAGATAGTAGTTTAGTATACCAAGGAAGTGGTAGTTCAGAATGGGTTAGTTTAGATAATATTAGTAATAATTTAATAAATGCTGTTATAAGTGTAGAAGATAAGAATTTTTATAAACATCAAGGTTTTGATTATTTAAGAATTATAAAAGCAATGTTTATTAATATTAAAAGTGGTGCAATTGTCCAAGGAGCATCAACTATTAGTCAACAATATATTAAAAATATGTATTTAGATTTTGATCAGACTTGGCGAAGAAAAATCGAAGAGGCTTTTCTTACTTTAGAGTTAGAAGTTCATTATGAAAAAGAAGAAATACTAGCTGGATATTTAAATACGATTAATTATGGGTCTGGTAATTATGGAATTATGAATGCTAGTCAGTATTATTTTCATAAGAATGCTAGTGATTTAACTTTAGAGGAAGCTATTATGTTAGCGGGAATACCAAAAAATCCGACAAAATACAATCCGGTTTTAGATTATGAGGCGTGTATAAAGAGGGCTAGAATTGTTGCTCTTGCTATGCTTAATAACGGATATATTGATAATGATACTTATGATAATTTATTTAAAGAAGAAGTAATAGTATATGGCTCAAGTAACGAAGAGAGTTTACAAATGGTAATGTATTATCAAGATGCGGTGTTAAATGAATTAGAAAGTATTAGTGAAATTCCTAAATCACTATTAGAATCTGGTAGTTTAAAAGTTTATACTACCCTTGATTTAGATGCACAGTCAACATTAGAAAAGAATATATTAAATACCATAAATGATAATAATTTACAAGTAGCAAGTATGTTAGTAGAGCCAAGTACCGGAGCAGTTAGAGCTTTAACAGGAGGAGTTAATTATTCAACTAGTCAATATAATAGAGCAATACAAGCTAAAAGACAGGTAGGTTCAACTATGAAACCATTTTTATATTATGCCGCGTTAGAAAACGGTTTAACAAGTTCTTCTAAGTTTGTTTCGGAACCAACTAGTTTTGTATTTTCTAATAATCAAATTTATAGTCCTTCTAATTATAATGATTTATATGCTAATCAAGGTATTACTATGGCATCTGCTTTAGCATATTCTGATAATATATATGCTGTTAAAACGCATTTGTTTTTAGGAGAGGAAGTACTTGTTAATACTGCTAAAAGATGTGGAATTACTGGAGAGTTACTAGCAAACCCTTCTTTAGCTTTAGGTACTAGTGAACTTACAATGATTGATTTTATAAATGGTTATACAACTTTAGCAAATGGCGGTTATTTAACAGATAATTATTTTATTGAAAGAGTAGAAGATTTAAATGGTAATATATTATATGAACATAAGAATACGAAAAAGTTAGTTTTAAATACTAATTATGTTTATATTTTAAATGAAATGTTAACTAATACAAGTAATAGTGCTTTTCAAAGTTATACAGTTCCTACGGCTTTATCAATTGCTAATAAAATGAGTAGGAAATATGCTGTTAAAACCGGGACTACTAATAGTGATTATTGGACAGTTGGTTATAATCAAAATGCCCTTTTAATGATTTGGATGGGGTATGATGATGCTAGTAATATTACAAGTGATACAAGTAAATGGGCAAAAAATATTTGGATTGATACAATAGAGACTTATTTAAAGGATAGTGAAGATGGGTGGTATGAAAAACCAGCAAATGTTATTAGTGTTTTAGAAAACCCTTTAACTGGAGAACCAGCAACAGATGGGAAAGCAGCATTATTTTATTATGTTAAGGGAAGTGAGGGAAATGCTATAAGTGTTGATAGTACAACAGA
>CAYLQC010000018.1:0-8871 GCA_964385785.1 uncultured Muribaculaceae bacterium
TAAATCACTTCCGGTGGTATTATAACACATTTTAGAAAAGAAAAAACCAACTTTTATTAATCGGTTGGTTTGATTATAACATGACGGTTTGGTTCTTCACCTTCACTAATTGTTGTAACTCCTTTAAAATCGGTTAGGATGTTGTGGACAATTCTTCTTTCATAAGAGTTCATATTATCTAAAGTTACAGGTATTTTAGTACTTCTTACTTCTCTAGCAGTTTTTTTAGCAAGATATTCAATATTTCTTATTTTCTTTTCTTTATAGTTTTCAACATCAAGATTAATTTTTAAATGAACATTATAATCATTATAAATTTTTTGTTTGGCTAATGTTTCTAATGCTTTTAGAGTTTTACCATTAGAACCAATTAAAATAGCGTTGTTATCAGCATACATGGTAATACTTACTGATTTATCACGTAAAGATGATTCAAAGTTAACAGTTAAACCTAGATTTTCGATTATTTCTTTTAAGTAATCTTTTATTATATTAACAGCATTATTTAAAGTAGTAGCTTTAATTATATAAGTATTACTTTTAAATAAACCTTTGGGTTTTTCTTCTCTAATGTGATAAATTATTTCACTTTCACTAGCATTTAAATTTTCCATAGCTTTTTTTAATGCTTCTTCTTTTGTTTTTGCTTCAATTTCGACTTCTTTCATTACTACTTACCTCTTTCTTTTTTCCCCTCATTTTTTCTTTCATTTATTTTTTTAAATAATAAATTTTGAATAACGATAAAAGCATTTGTTACTACCCAATATAAAGCAATTGCTGTGGGTAGGGAGAATGATGCAATAGATATTATAACTATCATAAATTTCATAGTAAATTGCATTTGCTGCTCCATTTCGTTATTAGTTCCAGAATTATTCATAGAATTTTTAAAAGATAGATAAGTTGTTAAAATAATTAAGATAATTAAGATTATATAAATATATTGACCATTTTTTATACCTATCCAAGGTGTCATTCCTAAAGTCATACCAAATAGTGTATCTTCAAAAATAGCGGGGACGCGGTTTATAGCTTGTAAGAAAGCAAAGAATAAGGGAAGTTGGATAAAAGCTAGTAAGCAACTCGAAACTGGGTTAATTTTATATTTTTTATAAACTAACATGGTTTCTTGACTTTTCATCATCATTGAGTCAGTATCAGTACGATTTTGATATTTCTTTTCAATTTTTTGAATGGCTGGTTGGGCTTTTTTCATATTTTCGGATTGGTCCATAGTTTTCTTTTGAAAAGGCATAAGGATTAAACGAATACCAATACCAACTAACATAACTGAGATACCATAGTTTTTAACAAGATTACCAAGTTTTAAGATTAACCAAGCTAGAGGTTTTATAAAAATACTTTCCCAAATACTATGATATGATATATCACTAGGTTTAAATTCGCTACATTCGGGTAATTCTTCTAGTTTATTTTTTAATTGATCATTATATTTGGTATAAACTTCTAATAAATCTTCGGATGTCGGTTTACAAAGAATGTTATTTTGTAAATTTTGACCAGTACTTTCTAAGGTTACAATTGTATTATCATCTTTTATATAGTTACTATTTCCACAACCAGTAGTTAGAAAAAGGATGGCAAGTAGTAAAAGTACTATTTTTTTGTTTTTCAAATTCATTTTATCTCCTTTATTAATTCTATTAATTTTGAATGCATTTCTTGATAAGTTAAACTAACACACTTCTTCTTTATCATTATAATATAATCGTAGGAATTTGGAAAGTCTTGTTTTGTTAAATCAAGGATAGCTCTAGTACGACGTTTTAGTTTATTACGTATAACAGCATTACCATTTTTTTTACTTATAGCTATACCAAAACGTGGTTTATTTGCTTTTCTTTTCCTTATATATATATTAAAGGTATCATTTTTAACATAATTTTTATTATTAATAATTTCTTGAAATTCATTATTTTGTTTGACTATTTCTTTTTTTTTCATGATTATTCCTATTTAAATGCAAAATAAACCCACTTAGGGTTTATTTAGTAATTAAGTTTTTACGACCTTTTTTTCTTCTTTTATTTAAGATTTTACCTTCTTTACGAGCAAAAAAACCATGCTTTTTAGCTTTCTTTCTTCTATTAGGACTGTAAGTACTAAACATTTTGTCTCCTCCTTTAACTTAAAACTGCTTTATTATAATATCAATAATGGCAAAAAGTCAAGTATCTAAAAAGTTATGCACTAATTAACAGGGGTGTTGATAACTTTTATCAACATGTGAATTTAAAAAAAATAAAAAATGTGGATAATGTTGATAAGTTTAGAAAAGTATTATAAAATAAGGCTTAATTCGAGTGGATAAAATGTGGAAAAAAAGAAAATGAAGATTTGCTCTTCCCAATTTAAAAAAATTGAGATACAATGAGGTTAGTTAGGGTAACAAATCAAGCGGGGTGAGGAATAATGATTGTTGAAGAACTATGGAATACCTTTTTAGATAACATTAAGAATGAAATTAATTCAGCGTCTTTTAGTGCTTGGTTTCATGACTTAAAATTAGTTAGTAGAACAGATAATGTAATAACTATTCAAGTTCCAATGGAAATTCATAAAAAGATTTTAGGAGATAATTATTATTCTTTAATTGAAGATACCTTTTTTAAATTAACTGGGATTAATTATGAAATAAGATTTATTTTAGAAGAAGAACAAAATATAAAAGAAGAAAAGATTGTTGAAGTAAAAGAAGAGGCGTGGGAAAGTAATTTAAATCCTAATTTAAACTTTGATAATTATATTGTTGGAGAAACAAATAGGTTAGCCAAAGTAGCAGGGATGGCTGTTGCTGAACAACCAGGAAAAATACATAATCCATTATTTATTTATGGCAAAAGTGGGTTAGGAAAAACGCATTTAATGCAAGCTATTGGTAATTATATAACGCAGAATAGTAACTTAAAAGTGTTATATACAACTAGTGATATGTTTATGAATGATTATACGGGAATTGCTAATTTAGAAAAAGGCCAGCAAACTATAGAATACGCAAATCATTTTAAAGAAAAATATCGAAATGTTGATGTATTAATTATTGATGATATTCAATATTTAGTAGGAGCAGAAAAAACCCAACAAGAATTTTTTCATACGTTTAATGCCTTACATCAAGCTAATAAACAAATTATTATTAGTTCTGATCGAAGTCCGGATGATTTAAAAATATTAGAAGAAAGATTAAGAAGTCGGTTTATGTGGGGTTTGCCAGTTAATATATATCCACCAGATTTTGATTTAAGATGTCGAATTATTAAACAAAAAATTAAAAATACGAGTATGGAAGATATGTTAAGTGAAGATGTTATTGAGTTTATTGCCAATTGTTGTCAAAATGATGTGAGATTTTTAGAAGGAGCAATAAATAGACTTATGGCTTATACAGCGATGTTAGTACCGAGTGTTATTGATTTAGAATTTGCTAATGAGGCGTTAAGAGATTTTGTTAATAAAAATATTTATTCACAGAACTCTATTGAAAATATTCAACAAGTAGTTGCAGATTATTACCATATTACTGTAGAAGATTTAAAAGGAAAAAAACGCAGTTCGATTATAGCATATCCTAGACAAGTTGCAATGTATTTAGCAAGAACCATTACCGAAGAAACATTGCCAAAGATTGGTTTAGAATTTGGAGGGAGGGATCATTCAACAGTTATTCATGCCGTAGAAAAAATTGGAAGTGATTTAAAAACTAATAAAAAGTTAGAGCATGAAATAAATGAGATAAAGAATAAAATATAGGTTATTAAACAACTTATGAACAATTAAATTGTGGTTATTTTATAAGTAATTTAAGGAAAAAGTAAAGTTATCCACATTAATAACGCTATTATAAAAATAATAATTAATAAAAGAAGGAGAGAAAAGATGAAATTTACAATTGATAAAAATATTTTGTTAGAAAATTTAAACAATGTAATAAAAGGGGTTTCAACTAAGAATGTAATACCAGTTTTAAATGGAATAAAGTTTGAACTTAGTAGTAAAGGACTATCTTTAACAGCTAGTGATAGTGAATTAACTATTAATAGTTTTATAGAAGAAAAAGATATTAAAAATATTGAGGGAAGTGGAGTAATTGTTATTCAAAGTAAATATATCTTAGATATTATTAGAAAAATGCCTAGTGATGTTATTAACTTTGAAGTAATAGATAGTTTAAAAATTAAGATATATACCGAAAATTCTCAATATAATTTAAATTTATTAGATGCTAGTGATTATCCTAATTTAAAAATGGAAGAACAAAAAACACCAATTATTTTAAAAGGTGATGTGTTAAAAACTTTAATTAATCAAACTGTTTTTGCCATTTCTACGCAAGAGTTAAGACCACTTTTAACTGGTATTAATTTAAGTATAACGGGTGATATGTTATATTTTATAGCAACAGATTCTTATAGGCTTGCTAAGAAAAATGTTAAGTTAGATATGTCTTTAATGGAAGATATTGATATTGTTCTTCCGGGTAAAAATATGGTCGAGTTAGAAAAAATTTTAGTTGATGATGAAATAGTAGAAATGCATGTATTTAATAATAAAGTATTATTTAAATATAAAAATATTAAATTTCAAACTAACTTACTTTCTGGGACTTATCCAAATACGGCGAATTTAATTCCTAATGATTTTGGGATAATTGCTAAAGTTAATAAGAATAATTTTTTAGAGAGTGTGGATAGAGCTGCTTTATTAACGCAAGGAAAAGATAAAAATATTGTTATTATGAAAATTGAAGGACAAGAAATGACTATTAAATCTTATGCTTCCGAAATTGGCAAAGTAGAGGAAAAATTAGAAGTTTTAACGGATAAAAATACTAATATTGAGATTTCTTTTAGTTCGAAATACATGTTGGAGGCACTTAGAACACTACATGAAGAAGAGATATTGTTATTATTAACAAATGATGTTAAGCCAATTGTTTTAAAAGATGTTAATGATGAAACTTTAATTCAATTAATTTTACCAATAAAAACTTATTAAAATAGTTATATTTATTATAATTCGACAAATTTCTTAAGATTAATTTGATAGAGTAGGAACAATTTTACTGGTTAGGGGGTGAAATTGTTTGCAAAAGTATGAAATTAATGATAAGACAATGGCTCTTTATTCTTTAAAAAATAAGACAAGAGTTTATGAAGAAGATAAGAACTTTATAATAAATCAATCAACTAATGAAATTATGGAAGAAAGTTGTGCTTATTTTGGTAGTTCACTTTCGGGAAGAAGAAAAGGAACAGAAAAATTAATTGGTGTTACTTATAAACCTCCGGTAGTTGTAGAAGAAAGTAAAAATATTATCTTTTTTCCCACATCAAGTCCGAAACGAGGTAATTGTACGTGGCTAAGATTACATATGATTGATAATTATTATTATAAAGATGGGAGATTAGTGGTAAGATTTAAAAATGGGGATAAGATTCTTCTTAATACTAGTTATGGAGTTATTGATAATCAAATATTACGTTCGACTCGTTTAGAAAGTGAATTACGTTATCGAAAAGAAAAAAATAGTGATTAATGCTTTTATTAAGAGCTTAAATGTGATATAATTTTAATAGGTATAGGAGTATTATGTACCTATTATTTTTCTTATATGGACGTAAAAGAGGCTAAAAATGCAAATACAAGAAATAAAATTACTCAATTTTCGCAATTATGATAAAGCATCTATTTCCTTTGATCCTTATTTAAATATTATTTATGGAGAAAATGGAAGTGGAAAAACTAATTTAGTAGAGGCAATATATGTACTGGCTTTATCAAAATCTTTTAAACAAGTTCAAGAAAAAACTTTGATTAGAAAAGGAACTAATGTAGCAAAGATTTCAGGAAGTGTTAAAAATATTGTTACAAATAATTATCAAGTTATTTTTACAGAACAAGGTAAAAAAGTAAAAATTGATAAACAAAAGATTACAAAATTAAGTGATTATATTTCGAAAATTAATGTTGTTTTATTTAGTCCAAATGATTTAAGAATGATTAATGATACACCAAGTGTAAGAAGAAAGTATTTAAATATTGCTATATCGCAAATTAATATTAAGTATTTAAAAGAATTAAGTCATTATAATAAACTTTTAAAAATTAGAAATGCTTATTTAAAAAAACTTTATTTAGATGGTAATAAACTAACTAGTTATTTAGATGTTATAACTGAAAAGTTAGTTGATGCTGGGTTGTTTTTATATGAAGAAAGAAAAAAATATATTGATAATTTAAATCAAGATATTAGTTTAATTTATAAAGAAATAACGGATATTTCAGGTTTAGAAATTAAGTATAAAAGTGATTATAGTACTTTAAAAAAGAGTGAAATACTTAAAATTTATAAAAAGAATATGGTAAAAGATATTCAATTTGGTAAGACAACTTTTGGGGTTCACCATGATGATTTTAGTTTTAATTTGGATAGTGTTGATTTAAAAGATTATGGATCTATGGGACAACAAAAGAATGCTATTATAGCTTGGAAGTTTTCGGAAATTAATTTATTTAAGAAAGAAAAAAATGTTAATCCTATTCTTATTTTAGATGATTTATTTAGTGAATTAGATAAAAATAAGATTGCCAAAATTTTAACTTATGTTAGTAAAGATGTTCAAACTTTTATTACAACAACTGAAATTGATAGTATTGTTAGTTTAATAGGAGATAAACATTTTAAAAAAATTTATGTTCATGATGGTATTTTAAAGGAGGAATTGTAGATGGAACATTATGATGATAGTGATATTCAAGTTTTAGAAGGTTTAGAAGCAGTTAGAAAAAGACCAGGAATGTATATTGGAACAACTAGTGAGAAAGGTTTACATCATTTAGTATGGGAAATTGTTGATAATGCTATAGATGAGGCTTTAGCAGGGTATTGTGATGATATTGAGGTTGTAATAGGAAAAGGAAATATTATAACGGTTAAAGATGATGGAAGAGGTATGCCAACCGGAATTAATAAAAAAACGGGTTTATCTACAGTTGAAACAATATTTACGGTGTTACATGCTGGAGGAAAATTCGGTGGAGGTGGCTACAAAGTAAGTGGTGGTCTTCATGGTGTTGGAGCAAGTGTTGTTAATGCTTTATCTAGTTGGTTAGAGGTTACAATATATAGAGATGGAAAGATTTTTAAACAACGTTTTAGTAATGGTGGTAAACCAGATGCACCGTTAGAAGAGATAGGTACTTGTGAGATAAATAGAACTGGGACAACCGTTTCTTTTAAAGCTGATCCCGAAATTTTTACTGAGACAACTATATATAACTACGATACTTTAGCGAAAAGACTTCAAGAACTAGCATTCTTAAATAAAGGAATAAGAATTGTTTTAATTGATGAACGAGAAGAAGAAAGACATAATGAATATTTATATAATGGTGGTATTATTGAATATGTAAGTATGCTTAATAAAAATAAATCACCAATTCATAAGGATGTTATGTATTTTGAGGGTACGGAAGATGGAATAGAGTTAGAAGTTGCTATGCAATATAATGATTCTTATAATGCTAATGTTTATTCTTTTACTAATAATATTAATACTTATGAGGGTGGTACTCATGAAGATGGTGTTAAGAGAGCTTTAACGAGAATAATTAATAATTATGCAAAAAATCAGAAATTTTTAAAGGAAAATGAAGAAGCATTAATTGGGGAGGATGTAAGAGAGGGTTTAACAATGATTATATCTTGTAAACATCCTAATCCCCAATTTGAGGGACAAACTAAAACTAAACTAGGTAATGCAGAGGTTAAGAAAATTGCTGATGATATATTTAGTGCGGGTTTTGAAAGATTTTTAATGGAAAATCCCGATGTAGCCAAGATAATTGTGGAAAAAGCAATAGTGGCTTCTCATGCTAGAAATGCTGCTAAAAAAGCCAGGGAGTTAACGAGAAGAAAAACGGCTCTTGATACGATAAATACGTTAGGTAAGTTAGCAGATTGTACGAGTAAAGATGCTAGTGAGTCGGAAATCTTTATTGTTGAGGGTGATAGTGCAGGAGGTTCTGCTAAAAGTGCTAGAATTCCCAAAACGCAAGCTATTTTACCTTTAAGAGGAAAGATATTAAATGTGGAAAAGGCAAGACTTGATAGAGCTTTAAGTAATGAAGAGATTAGAACAATGATTACGGCATTTGGTACCGGAATTGGTGATGAGTTTGATATTGAAAAGTTAAGATATCATAAAATAATTATCATGACTGATGCCGATGTTGATGGATCTCATATTCAAATATTGTTATTAACTTTGTTTTATCGTTTCTTTAAACCAATAATTGAGGGAGGATATGTTTATATTGCCCAACCACCATTATTTGGAGTTACTTATGGTAAGAATAAAAAATATGTTCAAACGGAAGAAGAACTTGCCGAATATCGTGCAACTTTACCAGCTAGTGCTAAACCAATTGTGCAACGTTTTAAAGGTTTAGGGGAAATGGATGCCGAAGATCTTCGGGATACCACAATGAGTATTGAAAATAGAATTTTAAGAAGAGTAACAATTGATGATGCAATCGAGGCAGATAAAATTATTACTGATTTAATGGGTGATGATGTTTTACCACGTAAAGAGTTTATTGAAGAACACGGTCATGAATATGATGATTTGGATGTTTAGGAGGTGTATGGTATGGATAAGATTGTAGAAAATAATATTACAAATGAATTTACCGAATCTTTTGGTAGATATGCAATGAGTGTAATTGTAGCAAGGGCTTTACCAGATTTAAGAGATGGTTTAAAACCAGTACATCGACGTATTTTATATTCGATGTATGAATCAGGTTATACACCAGATAAACCACATCGGAAAAGTGCTAGAATTG
>CAYLQC010000019.1:0-8135 GCA_964385785.1 uncultured Muribaculaceae bacterium
TTTTTGTATACTCTTTTATCATTCTTTTCAACTTTTTTTAATATTTCTGTTTCTAAATCAAAACCAAGCATTTCCGAAAGTCCCATCAAATAAATTGCTATATCAGCAAGTTCTTCATTTAAATCTTCTTTCTTTTTTCGATAAGCATCATAGGCTTCTGCTATTTCACCATATAATAAACAAAATTCTTTATTAACATCAGTTGTATTAAAACCTTTATTAACTTTATTTTGCCATATTTTCTTTTGAATCTCTTGCATATTCATTGTTATTCATCCTCCTTAAATTTAATATAGTATTCTATAAATTACATTGTACATTAAAAAATCATTTAATTCAATTAAAGATAATATTTAATTATATGATTAATAATGAAGTTAAACTTTTTTAAATAAAAACCAAATTCGTTAAAATATTTTATTAAAGAATTAATTATATTTATATGAATATCTTTATTTAAAATAATACCTTTATATTTATTAGCTATTTCTTTACCACATTCAAATTGGGGTTTAATTAAACAAATAATATCAATACTTATATTTTCTTTAAATATTTTATTAATAATTTGTTTTAAAGATATAAAAGAAACATCACAAGTTATTATATCAATATTATTAAAATATTTACTTTCTAAATTTTTAAAGTTAGTTTTTTCATGTAAATCAATTATTTTATTATTTCTTAATGATTCATGTAATAAGTTAGTACCAACATCAATAGCTATTATAGAATTTACTTTATTTTTAATTAAGCAATCACAAAAACCACCGGTACTTGAACCAATATCCATTACTTTTAAACCATTTAAATTTAAATTAAATTCTTTTATAGCATGTTCTAATTTTAAACCACCTCGGGAAACATATTTTAATTTATCGTTATCAGTAATTATAATTTCATCTTTTTCTGATACTAAATAATTAGTTTTATTAATAACTTTATCATTAATTAAAACAAATCCTGATTTTATTAATTCTTGAGCTTTAGTTCGAGATGGCACTAATTTTCTTATAACCATTTCTTTATCTATTCTATTCATTATATAATACTCCCTATTTTGTATTTAAATTATGATAATATTTAACTAAATCACTATCATAATAAGTAATTTTTCCTTGAGGTAAAATTAACATTCTTTCAATACCTAAATTATTTACAAACTCCGGATTGTGCGATACTACTAACATTGTCCCTTTAAAAGTTTTAAAAGTACTAGCTATTATAGTTTGAGTTTCAGGATCTAAATGGTTAGTAGGTTCATCAAGTAAAAGTAAATTAGCGCCTTGTAAAGATAACTTAGCAAGAGCTACTCTACTTCGCTCTCCTGGAGATAAAACAGATACTTTTTTATAAACATCATCACCATAAAATAAAAATCTTCCTAAAACATTTCTTAACTCTTTAGAGGAAATATTAATATTTTTAAAATTACCTAAAATATCCGTATCATTATCTAAAAGTTCATGTTCTTGAGCATAGTAAGCTAAATCTGTTTTAGTTCCGAATATAATTTTGCCATTATCGGCTTCTAACTTACCAACAATTAATTTTAATAAAGTACTTTTCCCAACCCCGTTTTCTCCAACTATTAAAAATTTTTCACCTTTACTAATACTAAAAGATAAATGATTTATAATATTTTTATTTGAATTTTTATTATATTTAAAACATAAATCTTTAATAATTAAAGGATTATTAGTACTTTCTCTATTCATTTTTACATCAATTTTAACATTTTTCACTTTAGGTCCTATATCAATTTTTTCATCTAAAAGTTTGGCTAGCTTCTTTTCTCTATCCTGCGCCATCTTCTTACGTTTTCCAGAGACATTTTTATATTTATTAATAATTTCTTTTAATTTTTGTTCTTCTTTATTTTGCTTTGTAGCTTCTTTTTCTAGGATTAATTTTCGTTCTTCACTTAATTTCTTAAAGTTAGTATAATTACCATCAAATAATTCAAAAGTTTTTAATCTTTTATTAATATATAATATTTTTGTAGCAATTTGATTAAGAAAATCAGTATCATGAGAAATAACAAAAACTCCCCCTTTATAGTTTTTTATATAATTAGTAACATAATCTTTGGTTTCTTTATCTAAATGATTAGTAGGTTCATCAAGTAAAATAAATTCTGGTTTTTCATAAAGTAATTTAGCAAAAGCAACCTTACTTTTTTCTCCACCCGATAAACTATTTAAAGGTTGGTCTAATAATTTATCACTTATTTTCATTCCGGCGATTATTTTTAAAAGAGTACTCTCTGCTTTATATGCTTCCCAATATTCTAACTTTTCTATTATTTTTTCCATTTCTTTATATAATTTATCTTCTTTTTTACAACTTGCAAGACGTTGGTAAATTAAATCAAGTTGGTTATTTAACTTAGCAATTGGTCTACCTGTTAGTAGATAATCAAAAACACTTATATCAGTGTTGGGTACCTCATCTGTTATTACTTGGGGTAAATAACCAATTCTAGCATTATTTTTTATAATTATTTTCCCCGATGTTGGTTCTAAATTCCCCATAACAATTTTTAAAAAAGTTGATTTTCCTGCCCCATTTACTCCAACAATACCTACTTTTTCATTATCGGGAATATTTAAATTAACATCATTAAATAAATCTTGTATACCATATGACATTGATAGATTTTTTAATTGCATAAATATCACCTAACTAAAAAGTATTTTATCATTAATAAATTAAAAACTCTACCAAATAGGCAAAGTTTTCTAACAAAGGTAAAAACTTAACATATAATAAATTAAAGGTGATACTATGTTTAATAATTGTCCACCACCTAAAAATCAAAAAAATGGTGGTTTCTTTAGTATAATTGCGATATTTGCTTTATGTATCTTAATATTTTATCAATTAATAATTACTTTAATTCTTCCTTTACGTTTTAATATCTTTATCTTACTTTTAGAAATATTTGTCTTAATTTTCCTCCTCTATCGTGTAGTATGGCCGCACTAATTCTTCCGTTATAAAAATATAATCAACCATTTTTCTTATATTTTCACAATTTATAAACTCGGTTTTATCAAAATTAACTAAAGAAGGAATTGATATTAATATAAAAAATAATTTCTTTTCATCTTCGGTTAGAGTAACTATACTTTCATATTTACTTAAAATAGGACTAAAATTAAGATTTAAATATTCATTTTTATAAAGTAAAACTAAATCCATTATTGGGGTATCTATACGAGAATTATCCCAACTAATTAAATAACCATCTTCATTTTTTAAAAAATGTTCTAAAGTTAAATGATTATGAATTAAAGATACTCTTTTTTTCTTTTGATTCTTTACTAAAGAAAACCAATTATCTAACTCACTTTTACTAAACTTTAACGCGGCATCTATTTTATAAAAATTACGCATGAAAGCATAATTAGATGGTGCCATATAACTACTTTTTTTAAAATTTTCATAATAATTATTATAAGTATTTTCTAAATAAATTATATTTTCATTTATTTTATCATATATAGCTTTAAAATCATCTTCACTTGTTGTTTTATAAAATGTTGTTTTATTATGTAAATTACCAATTACTTGAATTAAATCTAAAGCTTTTTGTTCTAAAGGCATTTTAACATCTTCAATATATTGATAAACCATTATATTACTTCTTGTATCATCTACTATATTTGGATAATTTAAAAAACTTCGACTTTGTAAATAACGAAAAAGAAGAGTAATATCTTGTTTACTACTTTCTTTAACAACAAAGTCCCCACTAGTGGTATTTAAAATAACAACATTACCTTTAATTGTAACTTTATATGGTTTATAAATCTTTTTTAATACTTCTAAAGAACTATTCATCTAAACAAGGTATAATTACCTTATCACCTACATTTAAATTATCTATCGTATTATATTCTTTTAAAGTATTAATATCGGTTTGATACATATTACAAATACTATCTATTGTATCAACATCACTTACAATATGAATATGGTAACTTACATATTCGTTATCACTTAAATCAGGTGCATTAAGAATTATTTCTTCACTTTCACAATTTCTATCCTCTTCAATATTTAATAAATCTTCTACTTCTTCTACATAATTATTTTCTTCTATTTCTTTAGCATTTACCATAAATTCAATATTTACTTTTAATAAATTATCTGCTATTTCATAAGTAAAATCAGTTATCGAAAAATCAATAGAATCTCTATCTATATTATCAGTTATATCAACATTAAAAGGTAACTTATATAAAAAACTTTCTTTATTAACACTAATACTATTACTTTTATATTCTCCACTTATAATAAAATTACCTGTTATATCTTCATTTGTTGTATCTAACTCATGTTCTAAAGATATACTACTAATCTCCGCTATTTTACTTGGAAACTCGATATCTTTTTTAAAAGGAACAACTACTCTCATAATTTAAAAACCCCTTTCTAAATTATTTTATGTCAGTTATTCCTTATTTAGTACTTAAACTATCTACGCATATTTTGATTACCCATACTACCAACTGTATTAGTAATACTATTTGTTGTAAATTCAGTATATAATACATTATCAACATTTATTTTATAAGTTGTATTCTTATTTAATTTTGAACTTGATACAATTAAAGAAGAGAAAGTTTTGCTAGGTTTATAAGTAACTAATACATTGTTATTACTATCGGTTATTTCAACTTCTTTATCATTATAACTACTATTAAAAATTATGGATACATTTACTTGCGTAGAATTAGAACTTATATTTTGTAACATTCCACTACTACCACTTGCTATAAATAAACCACCATTTACTTGGAATTCCCCATCATAATCTAAAGCCCCGTTAGCAGAGTCGGTTGGACCATCAACAAACACTTCGCCATCATACATATAACCGCTGCCATTTAAATCAATGCCATCTCCACTTGCTAAAACATAAATACTACCACCATTTATAACTAATTTATTAGAACTACTACTATTAAAGTTATTAGCACCCTTTCTATTTTGACTGGAAGAATCTGCACCACCTGCAATATTAATACCATCATCTAAACTAACAACCTTGATATTTCCATCATTTATCGTTATATTAGCAGCTTCTATACCTTCGTAACTATCTTGAATATCGATTGATCCATTATCAATTATAATTTCGCTATCAGCATGAATACCATCATCTCCAGAAGATATTGTAAAATTACCATTTAAAATACCTATATAGTTATTAGAATGAATAGCATCATCTGCGGAATTAATTACATAATTACCCCCACTAATTACTAAATTATCTAACGCTTTTATTCCTTTAGCACTTTCATCATTACTACTTTTTGTGCCCCAAAAACCAAAATTAGTTGTACTACTACTTTTATTGCCACTTCCTCCACAGGTTAAAATATTAAAGTCACCATTTTCGATTTTTAACTTTGTTTGACTAGATATAGCATCACTTTCAGAATTAATATCAAAAGTACCATTTTTAATTAAAATATAACCTAAATTACTATCAGTATCATTAGTAGTTTTTATTGCATCCCCTAAAGAAGTAATAGTAAAATTCCCATCATCAATTATTAAAGAGTCTTTTCCTCTTAAACCATCATCACTTGTACTTATTATATAAGTTCCATTAAGAATTTGTAAGTTATCTTTAGAAACTATTCCGTCTTGATAGTTACTATTAACTAATAAAGTACCATCTCCACCTATTACTAAATCATCTTTACTAAATAAAACACCATCATAATCTAAATAATTACTGCTATAAGTAGTTTCATCACTTAAAGTATTAACACCAACTAATTCAATATAACACAACTTAGCATTTTCAATAATTACCGCTGGACCACTATTATTATTAATAGTAACATTATCTAAAATTAATTTAACTACTCCTTTTGTATCAATTATTAAAGAGCCGTTTTCGATATTTCCCATAACTTTATAAACACCCTCACTAGTAATAGTTAAAGTATCATTTAAATTAATATCTTCTTCTTGAAAATTACTCCAATCAATACTTGCAAAATCAATATTTTCTTCTAAAGAAACGGGTATATCACTAGCCGATGCAAAATCTTCATCTTTGTTATTTTTATAATAAAGAAAAATAAGGATACCACCGATAATTAATAAAATAACTAGTAACCAATAGATTTTTTTCATATTTAAAATTCTCCATTTTCTAGATTTTGACTTAACATAATTTTTAAATTACCATTTTTAACTCTTAAATCATCAATAAAAGCTTTTTCGTTACAATCTTTTTTTAAAGTAACTTTATAACTTAAATCAAACATTGAACCCATATTAGTAGTTTTAACTTGAAATAACTCATATTTATCAGTGTAATTATTTAAAATACTTGTAAATACTTCGGTATAATTTAAATCTTCCGGAATTAATATTCTTAATATTTTTTCTTCTTTGTTTTGGAAAAATATAGGTATGCGCGATACTAAAATTATTGCTATACAACCTATCACGGTTGCTAACACAGCAAAGAAAATATGTCCGACCCCAATAGCTAAACCAATAGTCATACAAAAGAAAATACTTAAAATTTCTCGACTTGTTCCAGGCATACTTCTAAATCTAATTAAACTAAAAGCTCCAGCTATAGCAACACTAGTTCCTAAATTACCATTAACAATAATCATAATAACACTTACTAAAAGTGGTAAAAGGGTTAAAGTAATTAAAAAATTAGTTCGATTATTATTAGCAGTCCATTTATGAACTAAAGCAATTAAAAAACCTAAAATTAAACTAGTTATAAAACATAATAAAATACTTCCAACACTTACACTTGCTGCACTTTCATTAAAAATACTACTTATCATAAATTATCATACTCCTTCTCATAAATATGCCCATACTTAGAAAATGAATTGGGCCATATTTTTAATTCTGTTAAACTTTTAACTAACCATAATGGCATAGAACCTAAAGTTTTTATTTCTAAAATAATTTCATTATTATTAAAATATTTAATCCCCGCATCCCCTAATTCTAAATTTAAATCATCTCTTCTGCTTCTTAAATTAGCATCAAAAGTAATTCTAACATCTTCATTTTTACCTAAAAAACTTAACCGGTCATATGCAATAAATATTTTAGGTTTTAAGTCATAATATTTAAAACAATAATCTAATTCCTTTTTAATTTGATTATTACCAAGATAGTTTTTATCTTTTAAATAATTATAAAATTCTTCTAAAGACATACCTACTCTTCTTTTGGAAACAATTTCTTTATATTTAGATTTCTTTTCTAAATAAACTATATCATTAAGTCTAGGAATACCATAACTTCTTAGTCTTATTTTTTCTTTCCATACTGGTTTATCTAAAGATTTTCTAATCAAATCATTATTTAAACTATCAAAATAAATATTACAAATCATACTTTGATAGTATTTATCTTTTTTAATAAAAGGTTTAATTTTTTTAAGTAAATTATCTTTTTGTTCTAAAGATATAACATATTTTTTTTCTACTCTTTCAAATATTGCCTCATACATACTTTTTTCCTTTCGTTGTTTATTTTATGTATAAACTTTGAAATTACCGTGATTTATCTGTGAAAAAAAGGTGAAAAAAACTATTAAGACTTAACCTAATAGTTTAAACAACATTTAAAACTAAATTATTATTTTGCACATCTATTTTTATTGTATCATTAAATTTTACTTTATCTTCTAATATTAAATTAGCTAAATTAGTTTCAATATAACGCGTTATATATCTTTTTATTGGTCTGGCGCCATATGATGCATCATACGCTTCTGCAATTATTTTATCTCGAGCTTTATCACTTAATACTAAATGAATATTATTATTTTTTAACCTTTCTTCAATTTCTTTTAAAATGTAATCAATAATATCTTTTACTACATCTTTTGTTAATGCTTTAAAAATAATTATTTCATCAATTCTATTTAAAAATTCTGGTCTAAAAGTACTTTTTAAAGAATTTAAAACCATTTCTTGAGCATTTGGGTTACCCTCTAATATATATTCACTTCCTAAATTACTAGTCATAATGATAATTGTATTTTTAAAATCAACTACTCTTCCTTGACTATCAGTAATTCGTCCATCATCTAGAATTTGTAATAAAATATTAAATATATCAGGGTG
>CAYLQC010000020.1:0-7863 GCA_964385785.1 uncultured Muribaculaceae bacterium
CTCTATTTGTATTATATGCAAAAACCTATAAAAAATCAAGGAAAACTCTTAAAAACTATAAATTAGAGACTATTTCTTTTATTTTATTTTCATCCCAAATTTCAATATTTAATTCTTTGGCTTTTTCATATTTACTTCCTGGGTTTTCCCCTACTATTACAACATCGGTTTTTTTACTAACTGATGATGATGTAGCACCACCATAAGAAATTAATAGATTACTTAAAGAGTCACGATCGGTGAATGATAAAGTTCCGGTTAGGACAAAACGTTTGCCACTAATTAAATCATGATGGCGTTCATTTTCACCAAGATAAGTCATATTTATGCCGATTTGTTTTAATTCGGCAATTAAATTGATATGTTCTTCATTATGGAAGAAGTCATATAAGTTTTGGGCAAGTGTGGGACCAATGTCACGAACTGAACTAAATTCTTCAAAACTTGTATTCATTAAGGTATCCATATTTTTAAATTTTTTGGCAAGAAGTAAGGCGGTTTTATCACCAATGCCACTAATTCCTAAGCCAAATAGAAGTCTTTCTAAACTATTACTTTTACTGTCTTCGATTGCTGATAATAAGTTATCTACACTTTTATTGCCATAACCTTCTAGTTCGATTAGGTCTTTTCGGTGTTTTTCTAAATCATAAATTTCGGGGATGGTTTTTACAAAACCTAAATTAAATAAGTCTTCCATGATTTCTTCGCCAAGGCCATCAATATTCATGGCTTTACGAGTGCAGAAGTGAATTAATCCTTCTATTTTTCTAGCTGGGCAATGGGAATTCATACAATAATAGTCGACTTGGTCTGGTTTCTTTTCTAGGGTACTGCCACAAATAGGACAATTGGTTATCATTTTAAAGTCTTTTTCGGTACCATTTCTTCGGTCTAGTTTGCGTTCTACAACTTCGGGAATAACATCGCCTGCTTTACGTAAGGATACGGTATCGCCGATTTTTAAATCTTTTTCAAGGACATAATTTTCATTATGAAGAGTGGCACGTTTTACGGTAGAGCCCATGACGATAACCGGATCTAAAACAGCATTTGGAGTTATTCTTCCTGTTCTACCAACAGTAAATATGATATCTTGTAATTTAGTTAAAACTTCTTCAGCTGGGAATTTATAAGCAATCGCCCATCTAGGATATTTAGAAGTGAAACCTAATTTTTTTTGAGATTCTAAACTATTTACTTTAATAACAATACCATCTATTTCATAAGGAAGAGAACTTCTTTTTTCGGTAGTTTCTTGAATATATTTATTAATTTCGGCAATTCCTTTTACTACACGATTAGCATTTTTATTTACTTTAAAGCCTAGTTCACTCATAAAATTTAAAGCTTCTTCATGAGTTTTTATATTATAATCTTCCGGATTTGGTAAGTGATAAATCCAGGTATCTAATTTACGTTCAGCAGCGATTTTAGAATCTAATTGTCTAATTGAACCAGCGGCGGCGTTGCGGACATTTTGAAGTAATGGGATACCTTCTTTTATTCTTTTTTGATTGATTTCTTCTAGTACTTTTTTAGGCATATAGATTTCGCCACGAACCTCAATATCTATAGGTTTATTAATTTTTAAAGGAACACTTTTAATAGTTTTGACATTATGGGTAATATCTTCACCAGTTATTCCATCGCCACGAGTTGCTGCAAAAATAAGTTCTCCATGTTCATAATGCAAAGATACGGATAAACCATCAATTTTATATTCACAGACATAAGTAGGTTCGATGTCTTCTTTTAAAATTCGGGTATTAAAGGCTTCAATTTCACTAATATCAAATACATCTGGTAGGGAAAGCATGGGTATTTTATGTTTTATTTTTTTAAAACGATCAATTACTTCGCCACCTACTCTTTTAGTTGGTGATGTTTTACTATCAAATTCGGGGAATTCATTTTCTAAATTTTCTAGTTCTCTTAAATAACTATCAAATTCTTGATCGGTTATCGTAGGGTTATCTTGAACATAATATTCATAATTGGCTTTATTAATTAATTCTCTTAAATAATCAATTCTTTCTTTTGCTTTATTCTTTTCCACAGTAGTCCTCCCATAAATGTTTTTTGTAGTCGCCCTTAGTTTTTAATTCCTTAATCGAGTCCATAACAAATGGTAAATCACTTTTATAAGTCATACCAAGCCATTTACTATTACTTGGTTGATTTAAAATTTTAATACGACCACTTTCGATATTTTCTTTTAAACATTCCGGTAGTAATGCTTCATTTTCTAATATTTTTTCTTTGCTTTGTTTAAAATAATTTTGCCAATATTCTTCTAATAATGTAAATACATCATATTGAAAGGCAAAGAAATTCATAGAAACAGGGTGATTTTCTGCTATTTCAAAGGGTTTATCTTCTAATAAAGGACTAGCAATAATTTTGTTATCAACACTTTCAATACTACATTCGACTATTGATTTTATTTCGTTATCTTGAAGAGTTAATACTCCACGTTTTACGCTACCCTCTTTACTTTTAGTAACACCATATTCATAAGAAATATTAGCATAGGTATAGGGAGTAGTTACTAGTTTTAAAAAATCAGCGGCGGCTTGATAAGCATTTTTGCCATAGAAGTCATCAGCATTAATTACGACAAAGGAACCATTTACGTAAGGTTTAGCAGCCAATATAGCTTGAACTGTACCCCATGGTTTTGTTCTTCTTTTAATATCCATATTAATTGGAATATCTTCTATCTTTTGAAAAGCATAAGAAACTTCTATTTTACCTTCTAATCGTTTGCCAATGGTATTTTTAAAATCGTTTAAAAACTCTTCTCTGATTACAAATACAACCCTTTTAAAACCAACACGTAAGGCATCATATACCGAATAGTCAATAATAAAGTTACCATCAGAATCTATCGGGGTAATTTGTTTTAATCCACCAAAACGACTACCTACACCAGCAGCCATAACAACCAATGTTAAATCCATAATATTCCTCCTTATATCTTTTTTAGACTTTTATGATTTTTCATTAATTTTTTTATACCAACTAAATTATTAAAAGCAACAGTAATTAAGAGTTTATCAACATTAACTACTACACCACGACCATAGGATTCATGTATTAAAACATCCCCTACTACCCAATCAACTGGTGATTTATTATAAAATTCTTCTTTATTAAATGATTTATCTTCTTTAATACTTTGATTAGTTGTTTCGATTAAGTCAGGGTTTATTTCTTCAATAAAACGACTTGGTAAGTTTAAGTTTTCCCGACCATATAACATTCTTCTTTTGGCATTGGTTAAATAAAGTAGGCTCTTAGCTCTAGTTATACCAACATACATAAGTCTTCTTTCTTCTTCTAAACCGTCACTTTCCATTAGGGAATTGGCATGAGGGAAGATATTTTCTTCCATACCAATTAAGAATACAACTTCAAATTCTAGTCCTTTTGCACTATGAATAGTCATTAGAGTTATACAATTACTATATTCTTTATGTTCGGACATATCAGCAATAAGACTTATTTCTTCTAAGAAATCACTTAAGTTAACACTACCAGTTTGTTCTTCAAAAGAAGCGGTGATACTTTTAAATTCCATTAAGTTTTCTAATCTTAAATCGTTTTCTAAAGTTTTGGCACTTTCTAATTCTTTTTTTATACCAGATTTTTCTAATATATCATCTATTAATTCTGTTAAAGATAGATTTTTACTATCATTTTCTAGTTCTAAGATAAGGTTTTTAAAGTCAAGTTGGGGTCCTTTATCTAAACAATCAAACATGGATAAGTTACTTTCTCTTGCAGTTTCTTCAATTTTTTGAATTGTGGTAGCACCAATTTTACGTTTAGGAACATTTATAATTCTTCTTAAACTTACTTCATCATTATGGTTTAAAATAAGTTTTAAATAACTAATTAAGTCTTTTATTTCTTTTCTTTGATAGAAGTAATAACTACCTACTACTTTATAAGGAATATTGGATTTAAGAAACATTTCTTCAACAACTCTGGCTTGACCATTAGTACGATAAAAAATAGCAATATCACTAGCTTTATAACCGTCATTTAAAAGTTTTTTAATTTCTTCAATACAAGTTGCTACTTCTTCTTTTTCATTAGCAGTACGAATATATTTGATTTTATCGCCCTCTAATTTATTACTTCGTAAGTTTTTTTCTTTACGATTTTTATTATTTTTTATAACTGAGTTAGCAGCATTTAAAATACGTTTAGTACTACGATAATTTTCTTCTAGCGGAATAATAGTGGCATTTTTATAGTCTTTTTCAAAGTTTAAAATATTTTTATAATTGGCTCCTCTAAACATATAAATAGATTGATCGGGATCACCAACAACAAAAACATTTTGATTTTTACTACCTAAGAGTTTAGTAAGTTTATATTGAACTTCATTAGTATCTTGATATTCATCAATTAAAATATATGGATAGTGGTTTTGATAATCTTCTAAAGCACTTTTATTTTCTTTAAATAAGTTAACAGGTAGTAATAATAAATCATCAAAATCAACAGAATTATTTCTTTTTAAAATTTTAATATATTCTTGATAAACTTGATAGGCTTTTTTTTCAGGTTCGGTATTAAAAAATTTTTCAATTTCTATAGGACTTAACATTTCATTTTTAATAAAACTAATACGATTTCTAATATAAGATGGAGCACATTCTTCTTTAGATATATTTAAATCTTTCATGATTTTTTTAATAATAGTTAAAACATCATCACTATCTAAAATAGTAAAGTTTTTAGCTAAACCAAAATACTCGTAATACTTTCTAATTATACGTAAACCAAAGGAATGAAAAGTTCCGACGAAAGTTTGATTATCAGGCACTAAACTGTTTAATCTTTCTTTCATTTCTTTAGCAGCTTTATTAGTAAAAGTTATAGCTAAGATATTATAAGAGGGTATGCCGTTTGCAATTAAATAAGCAATTCTGGTAGTTAAGACTTTGGTTTTACCAGAACCAGCCCCAGCGATAACTAAGCAAGGACCATCCATATGCGTTACAGCATTTTTTTGTTGTTCGTTTAAGTTTTTTAATATGTCCATTTTAATCTTCCATTTCTTTATATTTTTGCTTGTATTAATAATATAACATATTGTTTTTTAAATTGCAAGGTATTTTAAAACAAATGTTTGTATGAATTTGTAAAAAAAAGAAGAGGGTTACTCTTATAAAAATTCGATTATTTCGGGAGTAGTATTTAGTTTTTCGACTAAGTCTTCTTTTTCATATTTATTG
The DNA here is from genome assembly GCA_964385785.1 of uncultured Muribaculaceae bacterium. Classification (GTDB taxonomy): domain Bacteria; phylum Bacillota_I; class Bacilli_A; order RF39; family UBA660; genus MGBC108787. The sequence goes on from CAYLQC010000020.1 coordinate 5,253, forward strand.
AATATATTTAAGAAGTTACTGTGATCCATTAAGAACATATCATAGTTATTTATAAATATTTCTTTAATAGAAGTTATTCCTAATTCTTTTAAAGTATTAATATTACTACTTACTAGTTTATAAGAGTTCATAAGAGTTTCTAAAAGAACGGGAGGAACGTTTTCACAAAAAGAATTTATTTCATCTTCCGTAAAGTTAAAATCCATTAAATATTTCATTTAAGCCACCTCACTTTTTAATTCATTTTGAATTATGTTTTCAACATCTTTAAAAGGAAGTTTTGTTTTATAGAATAAAGTAATTAGTAATGCATCATTATAAGTTATTGGTAAGTTTAATTTAGATATTAAATCGATAGTATCTTTTACTTCTTGGAAAGTGTTAACTTCTTGATCATTGATAACTATTTTCCAACCATCATCAATTATAACTAGATAATCTTCACAAATTTTATTTTCAACTTTTTGAAGTTCGATAAGAGTATCTGGTTCTTCGTTAGGATTTTTTTCTTCATTTATTATTTTATCTAATAAGGTTTTATCTTGAAGATATTTTTTTATTACTCCTAATGTATCAGTTGGTTCTTCTATTTCAATAACTGGAACTTCAGTTTTAACTTCTTCATTAGTTTGTAATAGTAAATTTAGGTTATAGCCATTTTCGTCTTTATAAATAGTATTACTTTCTTGAAATTTAATAATATTTTTAATAATAGTATGAATGTTTTTAGGTTCAGCTAATTTTTCAGGATAAGCTCTTAAGAAATCTAATTCATCTAGTGATTTAAATTCATTAATGGTATTTTCAATTTCTAATAGATCAACAGCAAAAATTCTTAAAGCATAGATACTATTTTGTTTTTGAATACCAATATTATTAGTTTTTAAGATATCAACTATTTCATTAAATGTTTCTTCATTTTTTAATAAAAGTAAACTGATACCATATTTATTAAAGCAATCAGAGAATAGTTTTATTCCTTCTTCACTTCCACTAAGCATTTTTGCATCTTTTAATTTGTTAATTATTGTTAGAATATTCATAAGTAGACCTCCTTAAAAAGCAATTAGTGGAACATTTTTAGGATCCATTCCATTGGTTTTTAAATTTTCAATAGCAGTATTTAATTCCTCTTCATTGTATTTTTCTAAAACATTAGGATTTAAATAGATATCAACAGGATCTTTACCAATATTTAATAAAGTAGTTATTTTATTTGGTAGTTCTTTATCCGTCATTAAATTAGCATGATTAACAAAGATATCTGTATCAATTGATGAATCTTGAAGACATTTTATATTATTAGTAATTACTTCTTCATCATAGTTATCAATAATACTATCTAATTCAGCGGCGGTATAGTCTAAATAATCGATATTATTTTCTTTTAATAATTCCATTAATTTTTCTTTATTATCTTTTTCAACTATTAAATCAGCTGGTTCATCATTTTTAACTTCTAAAGGAGTTGGTTCTTCAGGAACAATACTTACAGCTTCACTTGCTGGTTCATAGCTTTTAGCTTCGGCGATTACTTCACTGATAGTTTTGCCACTTCTTTCTTTTTGTCTAAGACGTTCATCATAAGTAAGTAAAGCATCTTCAGGGAACATTAAGATTTTAGCAGCCTCTCTTTGTTCTTCTTCGGTAAAGTTAAATTGAGCAAGTAAAGTAGTTATAGAGTCTCTAGTGATATTTATTTTACCAGTTAGGGCAAGTTCAAAGTATTCATTTAATTTTTCTTGATTAGCTAAAGCAGTATCTCTTTTTTTACCAAGGTCTTCTATTTTTTCGATAGCGTCATCCATCTCTGTTTCAACTTTTACAAGTTTTTCAGCGGCTTTTTTAGTTTCTAGCGTTACAGAATCGATTGTACGTGGTAAAGCTTTATTAATTTTATCTACTAAATTTTGTGGATCAAAATCAATTCTAAGACGATCTAAAAGAGTAGCATAATCATCACGATTTATGTTAGATAATACATCTACTAATAAATTACCTTGTTCTTCTAAACTTTCATGTAAAGATTCTAATTCGGATATTTTTTCTTGTAATTCTTTTTTTTCAGCAGTTGTTCTAGTTTTAGTTTCTTCGGCATTAGATTTTTGTTTGGCCATTTCAACTAGAATAACACTTTCATCTCCTCTTAAATTATATAATTTGTCTAATAAAGCACTTATTTCTGGTGATAATGCTTTCATACTAATCACTCCCATATTCTACTAAAAATTATAACAAAGTAAATTTAAAAAGTAAATAACTATTCGTCATTTTCGTATTATTTTGGGTTTAAAAACATAAATATAAGTAGAGGTGATTTTTTTATGAATGGTAGTTATTATCAAAATCCAACGTTTCCAGGAGCAACTGATTATCCACAGAATTATAATCAACAAATACCTAGTACTCCACCAGGAAATATAAGTTATCAATCAACTATAGATATGGAACAAAGTTATATTGAAAATATTTTAAGATTAAATAAAGGAAAAAGAATTAAAGCTTATGTATCTTATCCAGATTCAACTGATTGGCGGGATAAAATATATACAGGAATTATTGAAGAGGCGGGAAGAGATCATTTAATTATGTCAGATCCTAGTAATGGAAA
>CAYLQC010000021.1:0-7821 GCA_964385785.1 uncultured Muribaculaceae bacterium
AAAAAACTATTTACCATTTTCTAACAAAAGTGATATACTATATAAGTAATGGAGGTATAAAAAAATGGAATTAAAAGGAAGTAAAACAGAAAGCAATTTAATGGCAGCTTTTGCAGGAGAATCTCAAGCTAGAAATAAATATACATTCTATGCATCTCAAGCCAGAAAAGACGGTTATGAACAAATAGCAGATATATTTGAAGAAACTGCAAATAATGAAAAAGAACATGCTAAAATGTGGTTTAAAGAACTACATGATGGTAATATTCCTGATACATTAACCAACTTAAAAGATGCTGCTAGTGGTGAAAACTACGAATGGACAGAAATGTATAAAGAATTTGCTGAAACTGCTAAAGAAGAAGGCTTTAATGATATTGCTCGTTTATTTGAAGAAGTAGGTAAAATTGAAAAACATCATGAAGAAAGATATATGAAATTAGTTGGCAATATTGAAGATAACCTAGTATTTAGCAAGGGTGAAGAAACTGTTTGGATCTGCCGTAATTGTGGTTATGTCTTTGTTGGTAAAAAAGCTCCAGCTATCTGTCCAGTTTGTAAACATCCGCAAAGTTTTATGGAATTAAAAGCCGAAAATTATTAAAAAAACGTTAAAAAGTACAAAAAAGTACTTTTTTTTTAATAATTTAATGGTATAATACGTACCATGAAAGTGGGGGAAGTGTATGGCTAACAATGAAAAAAATGATAATGAAGTTAAAAATTCGGTAATAAAAGAAGTAAAAGAACGTATTTTAAATGATTTAAATCGCGAAATAAAATTAGCAATTGTTAATAATACTTCTAAATTTAAAGAAGAATTACATGATGAAATATCTAATGATATTCAAAATGAGGTGGCTAATATTATGCAACACGAAGAAAAAAGAATAGTTCAAAATCGTAACTTTTCCGTTTTTAAAAGAGATATCGCTATTGTTATTTTAGTTATAATCTGTTTTTACTTTGGTTATTGCTTATTTGATGCCCGTTATTTTAACTTTATGAAATCGGAATGTGAAAAAAATGGTACTTGTAATGTAGTTGAGACAACAACTAGTTCTGATACCGATTCAACTAGTGAAAACACCGAAGAAAAAGATAATGAATGGTATATTGAAAACTATGGTTATTTACTAGATGATGTTAAAGTTAATCTAAATGCTGATGCCGTTAATGCTTATTACTTATATAGTGGTGATTATAATATAAGTGAAATAAAATCAGCTTACTTACTTAATATGGCTTATAGTAAATTAGATAAAAAATCTATTAAAACTAATACCCAAACTATTACAGTTGAAAGTGAAGACTTAAAAAAAGCCTTTGAAAGTTTATTTGGTTCTTCCAATTACTATAAAGCTACTAACTTTACTTATAACTGTTTAAACTTTACTTATAATTCTGAAAAAGAGCGTTTTACGGCAACTAATACGAAATGCACAACTAGTAATAAACAAATCTTAGAAAGTATTGATAATATCTTCTTAGAAGGAGATGTTTTATACCTAACTACTTATGCTACTATTTATGATTCTAGTGAGGCTACTTATTATACTTTTGATGATTTATTTAATCCCGTTGCTAACAATGTAACTGATAGTGATTTAACAAGTCAAGCCAAACGTTTAAATCGTTATCAATATCAATTCAAAAAAGTTGATGGTAAATATTATTTAGATTCTATTACCAAATTAAAATAAATATGTTATAATACCCTTAAGTAACGTTTTATAACGAATTTAAGTATTTCTATATATTCTAATAAAGAGATTAGATGTTATAAGCTGAAAACATCTAAAGATAAAATATAGAAAGAAATTCCCTCGTTAAGTTACAACGCAATAGATGCGTTATATCTAAAAAGAGCTAGTATTACTAGAATTTGGGTGGTACCGCGGAAATTATTTCGTCCCTTACTTAATTGTAAGGGATGTTTTTAATTAGAAAGAAGGATAAGAAAATGAAAGAAAAAGTAGAAGAAATTAAAACTGACGCCTTAGAAAAAATAACTAATGCTAAGAATTTAAAAGAAGTAGAAGACTTAAAAGTTTTATACTTAGGTAAAAAAGGACCTATTAGCAAGTTTTATTCTAAGTTAAAAGAAATACCTGCCGAAGAAAAAAAAGAGTTTGGTCTTATTTTAAATAACTTAAAAAAAGAAATCACTGAATCTTTAGAAGATAAAATAAATTATTATGAAATGTCCGCTTTAAATGAAAAACTAAATAGTGAACAAATTGATATTACTTTACCAGGTTATGAGATTAAAAATGGTGCACCAAATATCTTAGAAAAAATTATTGAAGATATTGAAGATGTATTTATTTCCATGGGTTATGATGTTGTAGATGGACCAGAAATCGAAGAAGATCACTATAACTTTGAACTATTAAATATTCCTAAAGGACATCCCGCAAGAGATGCCCAAGATACCTTTTATTTAAAAGGTGATGAATTACTATTACGTAGTCAAACAAGTCCTGTTCAAGCCAGAACTATGTTAAGTAAAAATGGTAAAGAACCAATTAGAATGATTTGCCCTGGTAAAACTTATAGAAGAGATAATGATGATGCTACTCATTCTCATCAATTTATGCAAATCGAGGGCCTTTTAGTAGATAAAGAGGTTAGCTTATCAGATTTAAAAGGTACTTTTGATATCATAGCTAAACACTTATTTGGTACTAATACTAAAACTAGACTTCGCCCTAGTTATTACCAATTTACTGAGCCATCTGTTGAATTAGATATAAGTTGTTTTAAATGTTTAGGAAAAGGTTGTAGTTTATGTAAAAATACCGGTTGGATAACTGTTGCTGGTGCTGGTATAGTTCACCCCAATGTCTTAAAAAACTGTAACTATGATCCTAATATTTGGACTGGTTTTGCCTTTGGTTTTGGGGCCGAACGCTTAGCAATGTTAAAATACGGTATCTCTGATATTAGAACATTTTATCAAACTGATTTAAGAGAAACAAGCACATTTGATAGAAAGGAAGATAACAATGATTAGTTTAGAATGGGTAAATGAATATATTGATATATCAAAAGAAGATTTAAAAGAATTAGCAGTTAAAATATCCACTGCTGGTATTAATGTTGAAAAAATTATAACTAACCATATTGATAACTTAGTAATTGGTGAAGTTTTAGAATGCACGCCCCACCCTGATAGCGATCATTTAAAAGTTTGCCAAGTTAAAATAAATGATAACGAAATAAATCAAATTATTTGTGGGGCTCCTAATGTAAAAAAAGGTATCAAAGTTATAGTTGCTCTACCTAACGCCGTATTACCTGATATAATCATCAAAAAAAGTAAAATAAGAGGTATTGAATCTAACGGTATGATTTGTGCTTTATTTGAAATTGGTTTAGAAGAAAAAACCGAAGAAAACTATAATAAAGGTATTTATGTTTGTGATAGTGATGCTAAAGTTGGTACTGATGCTTTAAAATACTTAAATCAAGAAAGAACTTTATATGAACTTGATATCCATAAACATCGTAATAATGACTGTTTCTATCATATTGGTTTTGCTTATGAAATAGCTTGTATAATAAATAAAAAAGTAACTTTACCTGATTGTAGTTTTAAAACCATAAATGATAATGTAAATAACCATTTATCACTTAAAGTAAAAACTCCTAAATGTCCTTATTACTTAGCTAGAATGGTTAAAGATATCGAAATTCATGAGTCCCCTGATTTTATTAAAAAAAGACTTATCGATGCTGGAATGCGTCCTATTAATAACGTTGTTGATATCTCTAATTATGTTATGTTAGAATTTGGTCAACCTCTTCATTTCTTCGATAAAGATAAATTAGGTGATAATATCTTAGTAAGAGATGCTAAAGAAGGTGAAGAAATCACTACTTTAGATAACAAAGATCGTATTTTAACAAAAGACGATATCGTTATAACTGATGGTAAAAAGGCCGTTTGTATTGCTGGAGTAATGGGTGGCCTTAATACGGATGTTGATGAAAACACTAAAAATATCTTAATTGAAAGTGCGATATTTTCACCTACTTCAATAAGAATTACAGCGCAACACTTAAATCTAAAAAGTGAAGCATCTCTTCGTTATGGAAAAGGTTTGAGTTACGAATATACCGAATATGCTATTAATAGAGCTTGCCACTTACTAGAAAAGTATGCCGGCGCTACAATTTTATCAGGAACTGCTATCCATGATAATATCGATAAAACCCCTAAAACTGTAACATTTAAAGCAATTGATATCAATAAAATTTTAGGTATTACTATTGATAATACAAGTATTGAAAATATTTTAAAAAGACTAGATTTTCCTTATACTTTAGATAATGATACATTTAATGTTACAATTCCATCTAGAAGACTTGATGTTGATCCTAATGTCAATGATATCGCTGAAGAAATTGGTAGACTTTACGGTTATGAAAACCTAAAATCTTCGCTACCTATTTTAGAAACCAGAAGAGGAGAATATATCGGCGATGTCAAAATAAGAAAAGAAATATCTAAACGTTTACGAACTCTTGGCTTAAATGAATGTAAAAACTATACTTTAGTAAGTCCTGAAAGTGTTAAACTCTTTGACTATGATAAACGTAAACCCCTTAACTTACCTAATGCTATGAGTAGTGATAAATCTGTTTTAAGAACTAGTCTTTTACCATCTTTAATTAACGTTTACAATTATAATAAAGCCAGAGGTGTAAAAGATATATTCTTATATGAAATAGCTAAAACTTATGACCAAGACTATCAAGAAATAACTAAAGTTGGTATCTTAATTAAAGGTAATTACTTAGCAAATACTTGGTCAAATAATACTATAAAATCGGACTTTTACTTACTTAAAGGTATGATATCTAACTTATTAGAATATTTAGGTTTTAAAAATCGTTATACTTTTGTAAAAGAAAAAATTAATAGTCTTCATCCGGGAATTAGTGCTAGTATCTATTTAGATAAAGAGATTATTGGTATAATTGGTAGAATTCATCCTAGTTTAAATAAAGATGAAATCTATCTTTGTGAACTAAATATGGATATTTTATATAAATCTAGTATTAAACCTCTTAAATTTAAAAGTGCTAGTAAATACCCGGAAATTACTAAAGATGTTGCTTTTATTGTTGATAATAATATTGATAGTGAAACTATTAAAAATACCATTATAAAAGAGGGAAAAAGAATACTTATTGATGCTTTTGTCTTTGATTTATATCCTAACTATCAAGAAAATAAAAAATCAATTGCTTATAAATTAGTTTTTGGTAGTAATGAACGTACTTTAGAAGAAACTGAAGTAATGATGATATTTAATCAAATAATTAATAAAGTTACTAGTGAATATAAAGCAATATTACGTGATAAATAATATTGCTTTTCACTTGTTTTTCACAAAAATACTTTATTATATAAAAAGAGGTGAAATATGAAAGTATTAGTTGTTGATGATGAAGCTTTAATTCGTGATGTAATTAAAGAATATTTAAAACTAGAAGGTATTGATTATATGGAAGCAAGTGATGGCTACGAAGCCGTTAATATTGCTCGTAATAACTCCTTTGATTGTATAATAATGGATATCATGATGCCTAAACTAGATGGTTACCAAGCTGTAAAAGAAATACGTAAATTTAGTAACGTTCCTTTTATCATGTTATCAGCTCGAGGTGAAGAATATGATAAACTAAGTTGTTTTGATATAGGTGTTGATGATTATGTCACTAAACCCTTTAGTCCACGAGAGTTAATTGCTAGAATTAAAGTTGTAACAAAACGTAACTCTCCTAATAATACCAAATATACCTTTGCTGGTTTAGAAATTGATACCAGTGCCCATGAAGTTTATGTTGATAAAGAACTAGTTTATCTAACTCCTAAAGAATATGAACTCTTACTTTATTTAATTGAAAATAAAAATATTGCTTTATCAAGAGATACCTTACTTTCTAATATTTGGGGATATGACTTTTTTGGGGATGATCGTACAGTTGATACTCACATTAAAACTTTACGTAATCATTTAGGCAAATATCGTGATTTTATTGTAACCATCCGAAAGGTGGGATATAAATTTGAATATAAAGAATAAATTTAAACAAATAATAACTAATTTAAAAAATAAAAAAAATAGCTTTAGTTTAAAAACTCTTTTATATCTTATTTTTTTTAGTTTAGGTATTATTATTTTACTTTGGATTTTTCAAGTTATATTCTTACAAGTTAGTTATGAACGTTTTCAAATTAAAACAATGAAAAATATTACTAAACAAATTGCCGAAAATGATAACGAATACTTAGAAGAAACTTTAATGTCCTTATCTTATCAAAATGGTGTTTGTATGGAATATGAAACCAATAATGGTACTATTATAACTTATAATACCATGATCACCGGTTGTGGATTAGATAAAAATATTGGTAATATTACTAAAATCAAAAATAGTCTTAAAACTCAAAATAGTAGTAGTGTAAAACTAGTTAATCCCACCAACGAAACTAAAGCTTACTTGTCCGGTATCAAACTTAATAATGGTTATGTATTTGTTTATAGTACATTAGAAGATATAAGCACAACTAGTATATTTTTAAAAGGTCAACTTGTTTATATTATGATTTTAGTTTTATTATTTGCTTGTTTTATTGCTTTTATTCTTTCAAAACATATTACTAAACCTATAACTAATATCACTAAAAAAGCTCAAGAAATGGGGAAAGGTAATTATGATGTAGTTTTTCAAGAAAACGGTACTTTAGAAATTGATGAATTAGCAAAAACACTAAATAATGCTTGTCGGGATATTAAAAAAATAGATGAACTAAGAAGAGATTTAATAGCTAACGTTTCTCATGATTTAAAAACCCCTTTAACAATGATTAAAGCCTATGCTGAAATGGTTCGTGATATATCTTATAAAGATAAAGAAAAAAGAGAAAAAGACTTAAATATTATTATTGATGAAGCCGATCGTTTAAATATTTTAGTTAATGACCTATTAGATTTATCAAAACTTCAAGCTAACTCAGAGGGTTTAAAAATCGAAGAATACGACTTAGTTAAAGAAATTAAAAATGTTTTAAGTAGATATGATATTATTAAAGAAACGGAAGATTATCATTTTATATTAGATTTACCTGATTCTGCTTTAATTAAAGCTGATAAAAATAAATTAAATCAAGTTATCTACAATTTAATTAATAACGCTATTAATTATACTGGACCTAATAAACAAGTTACAATCCGTTTAACTAAAAAAGATAAAAACTATTTATTAGAAATAATTGATACCGGAAAAGGTATAAAATCATCTGATCTTCCTTACATATGGGATAAATACTATAAAAATGAAAAGAACCATCAACGTAATGTTGTAGGTAGTGGAGTAGGTCTTTCAATAGTTAGAAATATTTTAGAAATGCATGGCTTTACATATGGAGTTATTAGTAAAAAAGGTAAAGGGACTACATTTTACTTTGAAATTGTCAATAAATAACATATTTCACTTGTTTTTCACACTAATTTCATAATTAATTGCTATTATAGTAGCATGAAAGGAGAAGTGATAGATTAATTGTAGTTATAAAACGATAACTCTATACAAAATTAAATAACATATAAACTCAAACTCACACACTTTTTAGGGAAACTTCTTTTGTTTCCCTTTTGTTTTTTAATCTTCAATTCTATAATATTTTTTTAATTGATTTTCATCAATGTTTATACCTTTAAGATTTAAACTTGCAATTCTTTTTGAATACAAATAATGTAAAGCATTTTTCCTTTCTCGATCGACTGCAAAATGAATATACCTATG
>CAYLQC010000022.1:0-7771 GCA_964385785.1 uncultured Muribaculaceae bacterium
ATAATCTAGATTAAGAGAACCTTTAAAGCGTTCGTTATATTTACCAAAAGCACCGTATTCATCAACAGAATAAACTTTACTATCAACTACTACTATTTTTCCATTACGAGTAGCACTTTTTAGTTCACTTTTATTTTTATAGGTTTTTATATCAGCAGTAGTATTATTTTTTAAATAAGTATAAAGACTAGATGATGCTTCAACATAAATAGTTTGGTTATTTAAAGATTTTAGCGAAGTTATAACTAAATCACTTTTTTTAGGGGCTAGAACACTATAAGTTAAGCCAATACCGGAATTAATAGTATCAAAGTTATTAGTTATATCATAGTAAGCAAAATAGATATTTATTTTATTATTTTCTAAAGCTTTTTTAAATTTAGTTAAGGTTTTATATTTAGAGAATTTTATTTCGGTATCACTAAAATTAGCAAAGTCTTTTAAATAACCGGCGATGATACCACCAAAAGAAGAGTTACTTAAGATTTCATAAGGAGGGTTAGGAACAAAACCATAGTTATAAGAAATACTTCGCATGGCATCAATTTCAGTAGTAGAGATATTTAAAGATTGGGTAAACAAGTTAAATAAATGTTCATTTAAAGAGTCTTCTAAGTAAGAATCGGACCAATCGTTATAATATTTTTCTAAAATACTACCTAAAACTAAATTACTAGTAGTATCAACTTTATAGTAATATGGTATATCGCTTAAATGACAAACAACATAATAATCATTTTTTAAAATAGTTTCTAAGTAAGAATAAAGAGGAACAATGATGTAATTAATATCAGTTTGTTTTTTAAAGGCATCAAGTAGTTCAGCATCAGTATTATAAGAAGAAATTGTTAAAGAGTTAGTATCTAAATAACTAGTAATATAAGATAAGTTATCTTTTAAAATACCGATTTTTTGATTAGTTAGATTAGAACTATTAGTAAAGTATTCATTATTTTTACTTATTACAACATAGTGATCTTTATAAATAGAGAATTCGTTAGTATTTAGGGTATTACCGCTTGAAAAAGTAATTCCTGAAGAAGATGTACTAGAGTTATAAGTTACATTATTAGTTTTTATTTCATATTCATTACTAAAATCGGTTAAAAAGTCATAAAATATACCACTACCACTAGTACTAAAGATATTAGCATCGCTTGGAATATTAATGTTTTGGACAACAGTAGTATTATCAGAAATATATCTTTTTTCAGAAGATGTAAGGCGATTTGGGTTAGATAAGTATATATATAAACTACTTATTAAAGCAACAATAATAATTGTTATTAAAACGGTTATAAATATTATTTTTTTCTTTTTTTTCATAAGGCACTACTCACTATCATTACTTTCAAATTCGGTATTGTTATTCCATATTAGACCACTACCGTTTTTATTATGGGAACCCATAAGTAAGAATTCTTCGGTTGGTTCATTTTCGTTACTTTCTAAGGTAAAGTGGATATCATAGAAGTCTAAGTAATCATCGGTAAATAAGCTAAGGGAAGCTAGGGCTTTACTTTGGGCTTCAACTAAAGTAGCAGCAGGATTAAAAGTAATATGAATATAGATAATTTTGCCTTTTACTTCAAGAGTTGTTTCATTAATTAATTCATCTTCATTCATTTTAGTTATATAATCATTTTTAATTGAATCAGTAACTAAAACTTCTTCTATTCCTTCTAAACGATCCCCATAACTTGATTTAGATGTACCAAAGAAATATTTTATAAAGACACCTATTATAATTAAAAAACAAATAATTATAATTAGACCTAAGACAAATAAAACCCGATTTTGGTTCCATAGATTTTTTATTTTTTTCATTAATTCACCTCTTAACGGTTTTATTTATTATACTACATTATATGTGAATATTCTAGTGTTTTAAAACTGGTGTAAATAGTACTAAGGTTTTAAAGCATTTAAAGGAAATATATAAATTCCGGTGGTATTATCTTTAATTACAGCATCTGATACCCCAACAATTATACACATAAATTTAGGCTTTTTAGAAACATTATTGTAAAATTTAGTCAAACTTTTTAAAGCATCATTTATACCATCTTGACTTAGTTTTATTTCAATGGCTGCATACTCACCACTTTCAAATTCTAATATGGCATCAACTTCATCACCATTTGAATTATCTCTAAAGTGAAATATTTTACCATTTAAGTGTTCAATATAAATTTTTAAATCTCTAATTACTAAAGATTCAAACATTAAGCCTAAAGTTTTAACATCATTTAAAAGTTTTTCGGTTGTTAAGTTTAGAAGAGCACAAGAAATAGAAGGATCAATTAAATGTCTTTTAGGTGATTTAGCAATTCGTTTAGAAGAACGATAGTTAGTACTAAAAGCGGGGATATCTTGAATTAAATATAAATCATCTAAAACGGAGATATATTCTGCTACGGTTGCTCTATTAAGTTCTACTCTAGCACTATTTGTATCATTTTCTATTTCATCGATATCTTTTGCTAATGTATCATTACCAGCCATAGAAGATTCATTTCTTGCTAAACTCATTAATAATTTACGCATTTTGTCGATATTTCTTTTTTTCTTGCCTTGGTGAATGTCTTCTTTTAATAATATTTCGATATATTCTTTAGGTAATAAATATTGATATTCGGTCTTACGATATAAATTAGATGGCCAACCACCTCTGATAATTATATTACATAAATTAACTAAACTCATTTTTGGTACAGTTTTAGTTTTAAATTTATTGTTATATAAATCGGTTAAAGAAACATCGCCGGTTGAATCATCACTTTCATATAAACTCATGGGATACATTTTTAAAATAGAAAATCTTCCAGCACCAGAGTGATGAACTTCATTATATTTATTATTTTCTTTTTCTTGATTTTTACTGAAGTCTAAGGTAGTTGAACCGGTTAGGATATATTCTCCAGGAAGTGAATCTCTATCACATCTATTTCTTACACAGTCCCATAAAGCAGGAATTAGTTGCCATTCATCAATAAGACGAGGATATTCGCCATTTAGAGCATAATCTAAATCTATTAAAGCATTCTCTCTTTGATTAGGATCAGAAAGTCGTATGTTACTTTTCATACGTTGTTCAGCAGTAGTAGTTTTACCACACCATTTGGGTCCCTCAATTGAAATTGCTCCAAAAACTTGTAAGTATATATCTAATTTTTCATCAATAAGTCTTTTTTTGTATTCTTTCATATTGCACCACCTTTAATTAATATTAACATAAAAGTTAGCACTTTTCAAGGATTTTAGTTAGCACTTTTCATGAATTTTAACTAGCACTTTTCTGGTAAATTAACTAGCACTTTTCCGGGTTTTGATTTTCAAAATAAACTTGATACCACTTTAAAAAGCAATAAATTGTCCATATTTTTTTATAGTTATCTTTTTTATTATTTTTATGTTGATCAAGAAGTTTTAAGATATATTTTTGATTAAAAAATAATTTAGCAGTATCACTTAGAAAAGTATTTTTAACTTCATTATAATATAATGGTTCTTTTAACCAATCACGAATAGGTACAGGGAAACCTAGTTTCTTTTTTTTGAAAGCCTCATTTGGTATTACTTCTTTAGAGGCTTCTCTTAAAGCTACTTTAGTATTTTCTTTGGTAACTTTATGTTCTATTGGTAGACTTGATGCTACTTTAAATACTTCTTTATCGATAAAAGGAACTCGACCTTCTAAGGAATTAGCCATGGTCATATGATCAGCTTTTTGTAAGATATCTTTAATAAGCCAGAAATTTATATCAATAGCTTGCATTTTAGTTATATCACTACAATCTTTATATTCGTTATAAATAGGGGCAGTTATTTCTTGAGTAGTTAGTTGGTTTTTAATTTTTAAACATTTTTTAGTTTCTTTTTCACTAAAAACTCTATTTACACCGATATAATTTTCTTCTAAGGTTGTACCTCTTCTGATTAAAAAGTTTACACCACGAACTGGGGGTAAGTGATAAGCAATTTTAGCAATAAAGTTACGAATAAAGAAAGGTATTTTGTTATAAAAACTACAATCAACATCTTTACGATATATATTATAACCGCCGAAGAATTCATCTGCTCCTTCACCTGACAAAACAACTTTAACATCTTGGGAGGCAAGGCAAGAGACAAAGTATAGGGCAACAGCAGCGGGATCTGAGGTAGGTTCATCCATATAATACATGATTGTAGGTATTATTTTTAAGTATTCTTCTTTAGTAATTATTTTACTAGTATTGTTAATACCTAGTTTGTTAGTTAAGTCTTTAGCATAATTAATTTCGGAGTATTTTTCAATATCATAACCAACTGTATAGGTTTTATCGGGTTTGGCTAAAGATACTAAGTAAGATGAATCAATACCACTAGATAGAAATGAACCTACTTCTACATCACTTAACATATGGTGATTTACGGAGTCGGTCATAACTTTCGATATTTCTTTAACGGACTCATCAAAACTTTGATTTTTTTCGTTAAAAGTTAAGTTGTAGTATTTTTCAAGTTTTAGTTCGTTATTTTTAAAAATTAGGTTTGTTCCCGGATTTAAGCGATAGACATTTTTAAAGAAAGTTTCATCAGTAGGAGTAAAACTAAAAGATAGATAGGAAGATAAAATACTTTCATTAAATTCTTTTTTAAATTTAGGATATTCTAAGAAAGCTTTTATTTCGGAAGCAAAAAGGAAAGTGTTTTCATCATGATAATAATAAAGAGGTTTAATACCATAATGATCTCTTGAACAAAATAGGGTTTTAGTTTTTTTATCCCATATAGCAAAAGCAAACATACCTCTTAAGTGATTAGGTAAATTAGTACCCCATTTTTCATAACCATGAACTAATACTTCAGTATCACTATTGGTTTTAAAGATATGGTGGTCTTTTTTTAATTCATCACGTAATTCGATATAATTATATATTTCACCATTAAAGATAACTACTATATCACCATTTTCATTAAACATGGGTTGATTACCAGTACTTAAGTCAATTATGGAAAGACGACGATGAGCAAGGGCAATATCATTATCAATATAGTAACCTTCTCCATCAGGACCACGATGTTTAATTTTATCAGCCATTTTTTTAATAATTGGTTTTTTATTTTTTTCTTTACTTATAAAACCTGTTATTCCACACATATTAATGCACCTTACTTTCTAATAAAGAATAGAAATCATTTTCAATAATTAGTTTACTGATTGTAAAACTATTAGCAACTTTCATATTAATAGTATTTATATAATCATCAGAGACTTCTTCATCATAACTTTCAAAACCACTATTTTGATAGTATTTACCTTTATTGGTAACCCAACTACGATTGGAAAATATTGCTAAACCATCAGCATTACTAAAGATATCATTACCAATTAAAAGTCTTGAGTCATAATCTATACCAAATAAATTTAAAATAGTGGGTAATACATCTATTTGACTAGCTACTTTATCTACTTCTTTATATTCATTATTAGTATTCCAAATAATTAAATTACTATGATTTACTTCGATTATTTCATCACGAGGATAGGTAGATATTTCGTTTATTTCAGATTCTGTTAAAGTATAAGGATAGTGATCCCCAGTTAAAACAATTACGGTATCGTCTAGTATACCAGCACTTTCTAAATTACTTAATAAAGCATTTAAAGCGTATTCTAATTCCATTTGAGTAGATAGATAGGCTTTAGGAGAGTTACTAATATCAAGATTATCAACAACTTCTTTATTTTTTAAAGCAATACTACTACCACCGGTAAAGTTATAAGGAGCATGACCACTAACGGTGATATAGTAAGCAACAAATGGTGAGTTAGAGGCGTAATCATTAAAAGTCGTATTTATTAAATCAACATCACTAGGTACCCAACTACAGTCAATTCTATTTTCTAAACCATTGCCACAAGCTAAGTAATTAGGAAAACCTAGAGTAGACATAGTTTTATCTCGGCCATAATAGGTATAAGTCCAGTCATGAAAACTATAGGTATTATAACCAATATTACTAAAAGCATTACCTAAAGAATAAGTAATTTTAGGACTAGTCTTACGCCACAAAGATAGTATTTCTTGAGTAGGAATTAGAGAGGTCATGGCTTGAAATTCGCCACCGGTTGTACTTAAAAAAACTGGTGAATAGTAATTAGTAAAGTTAAATCCTTCATTAATTAATTTATATAAAGTTGGCGTACGATATTCATCAACAGCAATCGAGTTAAAGCCTTCAGCTAAGATAAATATTAGGTTTTTACCTTGATAAATTCCCGTATATTCATTTTTATTAGTAGGAGTTTGATTATTTAAATAGTTATAAATAGTTTTAATATCTTCATTAGTTTCATTTAAAAGTAATTCGTTAAAATCAATATCTAATTCATTATAAGATATTTCTTCTTCGTTACCTGTTTCTTCTTGATATATGACTTTTTCTTGAAAACCAAAGAGTTGTCTTTTAATACTTAGTCTTTCACTAGTAAATACTCCTAGAACTTCAGTAGTAGTTGTTAAGGAATCGATATTATAATATAAGTTATATGCAGAGTATAAGTTATTTTTATCTAGGGATAAACTACATATAAATATGAAATAAACAAAGATACTAGTTAGTAATAAAGAGAATGTTTTTAATAAACTATTTTTATTAAATTCTAAATGTTTATAGTAAAAGTGATAGAAAAACAAAGGAAGTAAGAATAATAAAATAGGGACAATTTCCGTAATAACAAGATGGATACCAATACTTAAGAAATCAGTTGCAGCATTATAAACTAAACCTAAATCACTAACAGAAAAAGGGGTTTGGAAAAGGGAAAAGTATAGATAATTAGCTAAATATAAAATAGTGGTTAGATAAACAATTATATGAGTAATTATTTTATTAGTTTTTTCTTTAAAAAGACTAGATAAGATATATAAAACTAAAGAAATAAAAATAGATGTTAATAAAACATAAATAAATTCTAAGTTAGGTAATTTATTAAACATTAAAATTTTGTTTATAAATTCTAAATAAACAAATAATAAAAAGTAAAGAAAAAATGTATTATAATGTTTCTTCATGTTTACTCCTTTGGTTAATTATACCATATTATTAACAAGTAGGTGATTTTTTTTGATAGAGTAACATTTAAAACAAATTATATTTTATACCAAAAAAAATAAGATAATAGAATATCTTAAATTTTTTAATTAAGAAGTATAACCATCAATAAATAGTTTACCACTTAATGATTTACCTAGATCTGCTGATTGGTCTTCATCACTATTAACATAAGTTACAGTAAGTGTATAAGTTTTTGAAGCACCAGATGGAATGGTAACGGTATCGCTTAAAGCTGCGGTTGTTGTAGGAAAGTATCCACTACTAATTTCGGTGCCATCTTCATATAAAACGTAAGTAAGATCCGTTGCTCTACTAAATGTATTAGTTACATCGTTCATGACGACTTTAAAACTTATAGGCGATGTTCCGGTATTTTTAACAGTAAAAGTTTTAGTAAAACTATCACCAGGAATAATTGTGGCATTTACTACTTCACCATCAGTAAAATCGGCTTTTATTTGAACGGTACTAACGCTATCAGGATCGGTACTTCCCGATTTTATAACATTAGTATTAAAGAAAGCATAACTCATAGTTGAAACAAGAACGATGAATGATGCAACAGCGATGATTGCTAAAATGATAGTTGTTTTTTTATCAAATTTCATAATATTTTCACCTCATTATATTATCTATTATTATAATTTTTTGTCAATTAACTTTG
>CAYLQC010000023.1:0-7673 GCA_964385785.1 uncultured Muribaculaceae bacterium
TATAATCTGGTATAGTTCCCTCAATAATTGTAAATGTTGCTTTAGATTGAAAGTTAGCATGAGCATTATAAATTACTATAACTGATAATATTAATATAATAGCAACTCCTAAAGAAATAAATATTCTTTTTTGATTTTTGTTGGGGTTAAAACCCTTTAATTTTTCTTTTTTCATAACACTACTCTTTTCTAATATAAATAATTGTATTTATATTAATATAGTAGCATTCATTAAATTAATTTAATATATGACATTTATCTGGTATATTTTTATCCTATATTTTTATCATATATTAATTTAATTTTTAATATTTTAAAATTAGTGTGGGTGATTGTAATGACTTTTGTGCCAAAGAAAACTAAAGAAAAGATTATTTCTGTTTATAAATCATTATATATAAGAGAAGAATTGGTTAAACAAATTGAAGAGATTGCTAAAGATAATGATACTTCTTTTAATAATGTTGTTATAAGTATGATTGAGGAATGTTTAAAGAAATAAAAAAACGTTAATAATTAACGATTTTTAGTTATGAGATTTTGATCTAACATAGTTAATATTTCTTGAATATTTACGCCTTGATAATATTCTTTTTTTGGTTCTTCAATGGATATAAGTTCACCAAAGAATAGTTTATTTTTGTTAAAACCTAAATGAATTATATAACCCATTTCTAAATATTCTTTTAATAATGGATAAGAAGATAAAGATATTTTTGTTTTACATATTTCAAATTTACGAAAAGTACTATCTAAAAAGTAATAGACTAAATCTTTTCCTTGATATTTTATATAAAGAGTTTTATCTTCATTTATATATTTTTGATATAGTAAGTTTTCCATGTAACCCTCCTACTTGGAATACTATTAAATAAAAAAATGGATAGTTTGTCAAATTAATTTTTTGATTAGTTTATTATTTTGGATATAATTTAGATAACATTTTTTGATATAATCATCAGTCATACCAGCAATAAAATCAATAATCATTCTATTTGGGGTAGTATTTTTTAAATAGGTTTCTACTTTATTATGAAGAAATACTTGATAAATTTCAGAGGTTTTATCTATATTTTCTAAATCTTTTTGATATTTATTAAATAAAGTATTAAACATTTCTTTATAGTATTCTATTTGTTCTTTAGTATTAGCTTTGTTATAGATATTTTTAGTATTAAATTCTTTTAAATCACAAAGAGCTTTAAAGATATGAGGACTCATTTTAATATAAGGTTTTTCTTTACTATTTTTGATGATATCACTTACAATGGTATTTATAATACTACGATTAGTAGTACCTAGAATATCAGTGATGTTTTTTGGTATATCTGCTTTTTTAATTATTCCTAAGGTTATAGCGTCTTCAATATCTTTACCTATATAAGCAATAATATCACTTACTCTAACTACACAACCTTCTAAAGTCATTGGTATAAGGGTTTTAACAAAGTTTTTTTCTTGATAAGATTTTTGATAATCGTTTAAAAATTCTTCTTTAGTTTTAGGTTTAGGGTGATATTCGTTTAAAGGTAATTCACCATTATGACACATGATAGCATCTAAAACTTGGATAGTGATATTTTTACCTTTACCGTTTTGTTCTAAATACATTAGAAGACGAACACTTTCAATATTATGATTAAAGTAACCTTCCCCTACTTTTAAACTGATTTCGTTTAGAATAGATTCACCAACATGGCCGAAAGGAACATGGCCTAAGTCGTGACCTAAAGAGGCGGCTTCGATAAGGTCTTCATTTAAATTTAAGTTTCTACCAATAGTTCTAGCTATTTTACTTACTAATTGAACATGGACCATTCTTTTAGTAATATGGTCATTTTCGTTAAAACTAAATACTTGAGTTTTATCAGCATATCTAGTATAACTTAAGGAATAAATAATTCTGTCTATATCTCTAAAGAAAGGGGTTCTATAAGGATCATCGGGTTCTTTTTGAAAACGATAGGCATCAGTATTTTGACAGGCATAAGGACTTAGGTTATTCATCGCTATTTTCTCCTTTTAATTTAATAAGTACATCTCGTGGTTTAGAGCCGTTTTGTGGTCCTACTATACCACGTTCTTCTAATAAGTCAATAAGTCTTGCTGCTCTATTATAACCTAAGCGAAATCTTCTTTGTAAAAGAGAGGCACTTACTTTACCGGTTTCAATAGCAAATTTTACAACTTCATCATAGATAGGATCATCGGTATCTTCATTTAAAGGTGTAGTGCCGGTTTCTAAATTTTGATGTTCATTTATATTTAATAATTCTTCATCATATTTAGCAGTTTGTTGTTTACTAACAAATTTTATTATTTTATTGATTTCGTTATCAGATATATAACAACCTTGAATTCTTATTGGATGGTTAGAGCCCATAGGAAGATATAACATATCACCTTTGCCTAATAGTTTTTCAGCTCCAGAGGTATCAAGAATGGTACGAGAATCGATATAACTAGTAACTGAGAAAGCAATACGAGATGGAATGTTATTTTTAATGACACCGGTGATAACATCCGTTGATGGTCTTTGGGTAGCAACAATTAGATGAATACCAGCAGCACGAGCAAGTTGAGTGATACGAACTATAGAGTCTTCAACTTCTTTTCTAGCAACAACCATTAAGTCTGCCATTTCATCTACAATAACTACTAAGTAATTCATTTTAGTTAGAGGTACTTCGGGATTGTTATTTTGTCTTTCTTCAATACTTTTATTATAATCAGCAATATTTTTAACACCGGCTTCAGCTAGGACTTTATAACGGCGATCCATTTCAGAGACAACTTTTTGTAAAACTAAAGAGGCACGTTTAGGATCAGTTACAACTGGACACATTAAATGAGGAATACCACTATAATTAGATAGTTCAACTTGTTTTGGATCAACTAAAACTAGTTTTACTTCATCAGGACGATAGTGCATTAAAATTGAAGTAATCATACTATTAATACAAACTGATTTACCACTACCAGTAGAACCTGCTACTAAAAGATGAGGCATTTTAGTAAGATCAGCATTTACTGTACAGCCGGTGATATCTTTACCTAGTGTAACAATAATACCTTTTTTAACAAGTTCTGGGCTAACATCTCTTATTACTTCTTTGATTTTAACAGAGGCTACTTCTTTGTTAGGAATTTCAATACCTATAGTACTTTTACCAGGGATAGGTGCTTCGATGCGGACATCTCTGGCAGCTAGAGCAAGAGCTATTTCTTTATTGATACTACTTACTCTACTTAGTTTAGTACCAGTAGGAACAGTAAGTTCATATTGAGTAACGGTAGGTCCCACATGAATTTCGACTACTTTACCTGATATTTGGAAATCGTTTAAAACTCTTTCTAAAGCTTCTTTATTACTTCTAATAAATTCGGTAGAGTTTACTTTTTTGTTACGAGTTGGTTCATCAAGTAAAGATAATGGTGGTAAGGTATATGGAGTATTTTCTTTAGTAGTACTTTCTATAGGAAGAGGGGCTTGTTCTTCATGGTGAGGTTTTAATTCTTCGACACTAGTTATAACGATTTTGTCATCATCATTACCGGTGATAGTAACAGCATCGTTTGGTTCTTCTTCTTTGGTTTCTTTCTTTTTTAAACGTTTAGGAAGACTAATAATTTTACTTAAGTAGTCACCAATACGAAGATTAAATACTAAGATTAGACCAAAAAGGGTAAGAATTGCTAAAACGATATAAGTTCCTGTTAGACCAAATAAGGAAAATGTAACAAAGGAAAATGCGGCCCCTATGATACCACCACCGATTACAATAGTGGTTTCACCAGAAGAGGTTAAGATATTAGATTTATTAATGGAATTCATACGATCCATATAACTATTTATAGTTTCGGTAAATATTAAAGAGGGTTTTTCAACGGTTTTAATAAATGTAAAGTGAGATAAAACTAAGATAACAATTGCTAGTATATAAACACCTAAAAGTTTAGAGGAAAAAAAGTTAGGAAGTTTACGTTTTATTAACATGTAAAAGCCTAGGAAAAGAAGTAAGTAAAGAATTAAAAACCACCACTCCCCTAGTAAAAACATGGCAAATTCTTTTAAGATAGCTCCAACAGGACCAAAACCAAAACCAATTAAACCAATTAAAATAAGAATTAAACCTGTTAATTCAACACTATAACCAAATTTATTTTTTCTTTCTTCCATGGATTTTTTCTTTTTTGCCATTTTGTTCACCTTTTCTAAATTCATTATAGCAAGATGGGGTGATTTTTGCAAAAAAAAGTAACTTTTAAAAGTAAAGTAAAGACAATTTAGTCATTTTCTTTCGAAATTTTTCACTTATTAAAAAGAAGTGAAATAAGAAATCTAAGGAATCAGCTTTATCAACTAAAGTTAATACCCAACTTTCTTTATAATGAGGAAGTTTTTTGTTTAAGGGAAACATATGAGTTTCAATCATACTAGCAATTTTGGGAGTTACTAAATCGGGAAAGTATTTTTGGGCATTTAAACTAGCATTTTTAGCATGAACAAAACCATGTTTTTGAAAAAAAGGAACATGAGTTAAATTTTCTTGCCAAGGGGTTTCGTAAAAGTCATGAAGTAAACCAGCAATGGCTAGAGATTTATAATCTAGTTTAAGACGTTTGCCAATAGTATAACAGTCATAAGAAACTCTTAAGACATGGTCATAAACACTTTCGTTATAGTGATGTTTAAAAGTTTTACGTTTTTGAAATTCAGGATTTTCTAAGATAGGTCTTACTAATTTATAATAAGGAGTTTTTTGAAAATTTAGAATTTTTTTTTTGCTTTTAATTCATTATAGTTACTTATATATTGAATAAGGGTTAAAAGTTGGAGTATTAAAGTAATAACTACACCAATTGATAATAATATTTTTAAACTAGGAAAAATAATAGTTAAGAAACCTAATTGAATTGTAATAAAGATTACCCAAGTTTTTATTTTACCAATTAATAAAGATTCACCCATTTTAGTTTTATAAAATACGTAAAGATTAAAAAGAGCAATAAGACATTCCATTATAAAGATATAGAAGTAACCAGAATGTTGGAATATTAAAATAATTAATAAAGCAAAAGCTAAGAGTTTATCAGCTATGGTATCTAGTTTAGCACCAAAGGAACTAGTGGAGTTAAAGTGCCTGGCAAAATAACCATCAAAAAAATCAGTAAGAGCAACAAAAACTCCTAAAATAAGAAGAACAAGCCAGTTACTTTTAATTCCTAAATAAATAATAAAAGGAACGGCAATAATGCGCAGAGATGTTAAGATATTGGGAAGATATTTTTTCATATAAACTAAACTCCTTTAATTTCATTTCAATTATAGCAAAAAAAATAAAATAAAAAAACATTAAATAATAATGTTCATTATAAATATATTTTTAAATCTTTAATATTATTCTTTAAAGTACTTAATAAATTTAAGGCTAGAGTATTTATTTCTTTATCTTCACCATTATATTCTTTTAGAAATTTAGAAATGTTATCTATACCCTTTTTAGTACCTTTAATCATCATTTTAGCAATTGTACTATCTTCTTTATTGTTTAATAGTTGCATATCTGATGCAATTTGACTACTAACATGAGTTATTTCGCTTAATTTTTTTTCCGTAGTACCGTAACTTGTAAAAATTTGTGATGTTTCTTCTAAAAGATAATTATATTCTTTTTTTTGAGTTTCTAAAACTTTTTTAAATTCTTTATTTTGAGCCTTGGTTATGACATCATTAATACCAATAATACCCATTTCACAAGTTTTATAAAGACGATTTAAAAATTCAATGTTTTGATTTTCTTGCATATTATCCCTCCATTTTTAGTATGGATGGTTTTTTTAAATTTATACTTCTTGAACAACCGCAATAATCATAGGTTTACATTCGGTTTCTTCATATAAATATTTAGATAAATCATTTCTAATTTCAGTTTTTATTTTATTAAAATCAACAAAGTTACCGGTAATATTTCTAGTGATTACATCTTCAGAAATACGTTTTATTTCTCTTATTATTTCTTTAGAGTCTTTAACATAGATAAATCCTCTCGTTGTTACTTCAGGGCCAACAATAATAGCTTTAGTTTTATGATTTAGAGTAGCACTTATTAAGACAATACCATTTTCACTTAACATTTCACGATCTTTAATAACAAGTTCACCGATATCATCACTTGATTTACCATCAATTAAAATATCATTTACGTTAACTTTAGCAGTAGTTTCTTTTAACTTGCCATCTTCAAATAAAACAACATCACCATTTTGTTTTAAGATAATATTTTCTCTTGGCATACCTAAACCATAAGCTAAGTCAGCATTTTGAACTAAATGACGGTATTCCCCTTTTACTGGCATGTAATATTTAGGGTTTGTTAGTTTTAACATTAACATTAAATCTTCACTTGAGGCATGATGTAAAATGGTTTTGTCTTTAGGAATGGAAATAATACGACAACCAAACATAGCTAGTTCATTTTCAATTTTAACAAGTAATTTTTCGTTACTATCATATCTTGGTTCAGAAAATATTATTGTATCGGTTGGTTTTAAATGAATATATTTATCATAACCATTTAAAACTTTACTAATAGCTGAGTAAGGACTTTCTTTATCTTCACATAAAAGTAAGATTGCATCTTTATCTTCAATATTAGATAAGTCTCCTAATAAATCTGGAGGAAATTGTAAATAACCTTCTTTTTTAGCAAATGAAACAACGTTTTGGAGTTTTTTACCCATTAAAATAATTTTACGATGTTTATTTAAAGCACTATTAAAGATATCTTGAATGGTATATAAATGAGTAGGAAGAACTAAAAACATTAGTCTTTCTTCATATTTATTAGTAATATCTTTAAAGAAGTCAGCTAAACGATGATTGGGGGAAGTATGACCACTACGTTCAGCAAATGAAGATTCAGATAATAAACATAAAACTCCTAATTTACCAACATAAGCAATTTTACCTAAGTCCATATCATAGTTACCAGTCATTTTAGAATCGATTAAAAAGTCCCCAGTATAACAAATAGCACCGTCTTTGGTATTAACAACGTACATAACAGCATCAGGGCAACTATGAGAAACACTAATAGGAAATATACTAGTAGCACCGAAGTTTAGTTTACGATGGGGAGTAATTTCTACGATATTTTTTTCCGGAACTCCCGATTCTAATAAAACATATTTAGTAAATTTGGTAGCGTAAAGTTTAATTTTGGGAATGTTTTTTACTAAATCAGCAGCAGCACCCATATTTTCATAATGACCATGGGTTAAGAAAACGCCTTGAATACGTTCTTGGTTTTTAATTAAATAATCAAAATCAGGGATAATATAATCAATTCCTAACATATTACCGGTAGCATATTTTAAACCACAATCAAAAACAAATATACTTTTATCTACTTCTAAAACATAGGTATTTTTGCCGTTTTCATCTAGGCCACCCAAACTAAAAATTTTTATTTTGCTCATAAATTTCACTCATTTCTATAAATATAAAAGCTTTTTTTCTTAAGTAGTATTGTAACAAATTTTATTTTAGATTGCAATACCCTACAAATTTAAGTTTCCGTGTTCTATGAAAAATAGACCTTAAATAGAATCATACAAAGTATACATGTAAAGAAAATTATTATTTTTTAATAAATTTTCTTAATTTTTCC
>CAYLQC010000024.1:0-7469 GCA_964385785.1 uncultured Muribaculaceae bacterium
ATAACATTATTTATACCGAAACTCTTACTTATGCTACTAAAAATAGTGATGGTACAATTATTAATAATAATACTAATTTTGTTGCTTTCGATCCTAATTTAACTTATGAAATTGATTATGAATTACCTCTTATTACTAATGAAGACTTAAACGATGAATACTTAAATGAATATACTAAATACTTACCCTTAATAATAGATACTAATTCCCTAGATAAAATTGATAATAATACTGCTACTACTTTTATAATTTTTAAAACTCTAAAAAACTGGCAAGAAGACTTATCCTCAAGGGTTCCTATTCCTAAAAATGTAATTAATGAATTTATGACTTATTACTTTAAAGATACTTATGAAATAAAAGAAGGAACTTATACTTTAAAAAATAACCCTACTGAATCATTTACTCTTATAAGTTCTAATGACTACTACATCATTGTTGATAACCCAGACTCTTCTTTAGAATACACTACTAACTTTATTTATCAAAATTATGAAATAGATAATAATACTATTAAAGTAAATTATAATCTAAAAGATACTAATAAAACTTTTACTATTTATCTAAACTATCTTAATAACCATTTATATATTGATAAAATTAATTACAATTAAAATAAGGAGGAAAAGTTTTAAATGAATAAGAAATTTGTAGAACAATGGTTAAACAATTTAAAAAACTATTGGTTTAACAAAGATGTTGATAATGCCGTTTCTTTATTTGCTAGTACAACTTTTTATCAAGAAACACCATTTGTAAAACCATACACTACTACTCAAGAAATTAAAAAAGAATGGGAACATATTAAAAACGAAAACATTCAGCATATTGACATTAAGCCCTTAGCAATAGATGGATATACTTTAATTGCCCATTGGACTTTAAAACAAAACAATCAAAATTTTGATGGTATATATGAAATTAAATTTAATGAAAATTTAGAATGTATATACTTTAAAAGTTGGGAAATGCAAAGTGAAAAATAATTATCATAAATTAATCATAAAAACATTATCCAAAATAGCACTCACAATTGACAAGTGCTATTTTTAGTGTTAGTATACACATATAGAAAGAAGAGATTAAAAAAATGAAGAAAAAACAATTTAAAGCCGAAAGTAAAAAACTATTAGACATGATGATTAATTCAATATATGTTAATAAAGAAATATTCTTACGTGAACTTATTTCTAATGCTAGTGATGCTCTTGATAAATTATACTATCGTTCTTTAACTGATAAATCTTTAAATATTAAAAAAGATAAATTAGCAATTCGTATTGAATTAGACAAAGAAAAACGTACTCTAACTATTAAAGATAATGGTATAGGTATGACTAGTGAAGAATTAGAAAACAACTTAGGTACTATTGCTAAAAGTGGTTCAGAATTATTTAAAGAAAGTGCTGATGAAAAGAAAAATATTGATATAATTGGTCAATTTGGTGTTGGTTTTTACTCCTCTTTTATGGTAAGTAAAAATGTCCAAGTAATTAGTAAAAGTCCAGACTCTGATAAATCTTATCTTTGGGAGTCAACCGGCGCAGATGGTTACTCTATTACTGAAAGCCACAAACAAGATATAGGTACGGAAATCATTCTTTACTTAAAAGATAATACTGATGAAAATAACTATGATGATTTCTTAAATACTTATACTATTGAAAATATCGTTAAAAAATATTCTGACTACATTCACTATCCAATTATCATGCCTGTTGAAAATACCACTCATGATGATAAAACCGATAAAGATGTTACTACTATTGAAGATAAAACCCTAAATAGTATGGTCCCACTTTGGAAAAAAAGCAAAGTAAAAGATGAAGAATATAATGATTTCTATACTGATAAATTCTATGACTATGAAAAACCAGCTCATGTCTTTAGAACAGTCGTTGAAGGTAAATGTAGTTTTACCAGTTTATTATTTATTCCCTCTCACGCTCCCTATGATTACTATAGCAAAGAATATGAAAAAGGCTTACAACTATATTCTAAAGGTGTCCTAATTATGGATAAATGTAGTGACTTACTACCTGATTACTTTAGTTTTGTTAAAGGTCTTGTTGATAGTGAAGATATCTCTTTAAATATCTCAAGAGAAACCTTACAAGAAAACTATCAAATCAAATCTATTGCTAAAGCAATTGAAACTAAAATTAAAAAAGAATTAGAAACTTTATTAAAAGAAAAAAGAAATACTTATGAAGAATTCTTTAAAAACTTTGGTATGCAACTTAAATATGGTATCTATAGTAGTTATGGTATGAAAAAAGACATCTTACAAGATTTATTACTATATACTTCTTCTAAAAATAAAAAATATATTACTTTAAAAGAATATATGGATAATATGAAAGAAAATCAAGAAAATATCTACTATGCTTGTGGTGAAACGCCGGAAAAAATTGATTTACTTCCCCAAGTTGAAGCCGTTAAAGATAAAGACTATGAAATTCTTTACTTAACTGATTATGTTGATGAATTTGTCATTAAAAGTATTGGTGAATATAATGGTAAAAAATTCTTAAATGTCTCTGATGAAAAACTTGATCTTGACTCCGAAGAAGAAAAAGAAAGTTTAAAAAAAGCCAATGAAAAAAATAAAGACTTATTTACTAAAATGAAAGAAATTTTAGGTAATAATATCTCTAATGTAGAGTTTACTAATCGTTTAAAAAATCATCCCGTTTGCTTAACTAGTGTTGGTGAAGTATCAGTAGAAATGGAAAAAGTATTAAAAACTATGCCAAATAATAATGATTCCATTAAAGCCTCTACTGTTATGGAAATAAATAAAGACCATGAAATAAGTAAAAAATTAGAAGAATTATATAAGAAAAAAGACTTTGATACTTTAGAAAAATATACCAAAGTACTCTATGCTCAAGCAAGACTTATTGAGGGTTTAACTATTGATAATCCTACCGAAATAACTAACTTAATATGTGATATAATAACCAAATAAACAGTTTTGAAAAAAATCAAGACTGTTTTTTAAATACCCATTCTCTTTGTACTACAAAATTAATCATAAATATAACTAAATCAACTATTATCTTTAATATCGTAACATTTATATTTAATAATTTATTTAAATAAGTTACTAAAAATGCTGATAAACACATTGCTATAATTACTAAACTAAAATACTTTAAACTAGATAACTTTGTCTTATTTTTAAATACTAAAGACTCATTAATTTTATAATTATATAAAGAAGATATAACTCGCGAAATTATAGTAGCAATTACAATCTCCAAAGTTATATTAGGAAGTATTTTTAAAAATAAATTAAAAAGTAAAATATCAATTATAAATGAACTAAGAGATGCAAATATATATTTAAAAAATAACTTGTATATTAAGAATGCATCTTTAACTGGATTAAAATGACTAGTTTCATTCTTGCCAATATATATAGTTTCAATTGCTACCTCAGCAATCTCGATACCTTCATTTTTAGTAGCAATTAACATATTAGTTTCATACTCATAACGTTCTCCAGCTAAATCTAAAAACTTCTCCATCGTCTTTTTTCCAAACCCTCTAAGTCCCGATTGCGTATCAGTAATATTAATTCCTACAAATAACGAAAACATTGCTCTAGTAATCTTATTACCATAACGACTTTTAAAAGGTACTTGTTCTAAATCAAAATTTCTAACCCCAATAACTAACTTAAAAGGATTTTCAAGTAATACTTTAGCACATTTTTTTATATCTTTAACACTATGTTGACCATCACAATCACAAGTAATAACCCCTTTTATATTAGGATAAGTATTTAAACAATAATTAAATGCGGTCTTAATTGCTCTACCTTTTCCTAAATTAATATAATGCTTTAAAACTACAATATCTTTTTTAAAACTAGCAAAAAACTTTTGATACTCTTCTCCACTTCCATCATCAACAATAACAATATTATTAAATTCTTTACTTAATTTATCTATAAATTCTTGCATTATTTTTTCATTAGGTTTATAAGAAGGTACGACAATTACTAAATCATTCATTGCTAACACCCTCAACTATTGCTTGCGTTCCTACTAACTTCCAATCATCACCCATTAAAACAAAATACATTGTATCATGTAATACATCTTGAAGTTTACTTCCTGCTACTACCATATTCTTTTCTAAATAAACATCACAAGAAAAAGCCATGTCATTATATATTTTATAATTTTCTACTTTTTCATTAGTAAATATTGGTTTTTGTAATGTATGATTACTTGTATATTTGTGATCATCACCAGTCGCCCATTTATATGCATAATCTGCTAAAGAAGAATCGGAAATTAAATGTTTGCAAATTTCATAATAGCCATTACTTACTCCTGCTAAATCATTAGTTAAAAACAAACTCCAATCTTCAGCAATACTTAAAACATCGACATCTTTTGCTAAATAGTTATTAATATCTTCATTTACATTTATTACATCTAAAGAAACACTTATATTTTCTCCCTCTTTATCATAACTAACATTTTCCCCTAAACTATTAGTAATTTTAATATCAGGTTCTCTATATAAATCACTAACTTGATAAGTAACAAGGTATTCCATATCAACAAACTCGGCCATTTCTTCTAAAATATCATTACTACTTACTAAACTATTACTTTCTAATAAATTATCATTAACATAAACTTTATAAGTATTAGGAACACTAAAAGTATAAGTATAAAAACCTTTTTCAATTAAACTAGTAATCTTAATACTATCCCATATATCAAAAGATAATAAACCTAAACGTTCTACTTTTCCTTTACTTGTTAAACTAACTCTAAACGAAAGATTATTATTTATATAAACATCATAAACGTTATCAATATCTGTATCTAAAATCTTTATATCCCCATTTTTAATATATTCTTCTATGGCTATATTTATATTAGTATTCCCCTCATATGGATTAGTTATATAAGGTAAATTATCTATATTACAAGTTCCATCACTACAAGAAGAGGCTAACGAATTTTCAATATAATTATCCACTTGATTATTTTGATACTTTATTAAACTATCCACAACATATATTAAAAATATAACCATAATTATACTAAGTAATAAAACATAAAAAGATAATAAAATTTTATACTTACTATATTCTTTTTTATTCTTACTTTTCTTTTTCATAACTCACCTATCTTTTTTCTACTACAAATCCTGTTGGTAAACGCCATGAAGAATTGGCATAATAAAATGTCACCGAAGTCATTTCATAATTACCATTATAATACATACTAGAAGAACTACCACCATCTAAATTAGCAGCATTCACCGCTCCATAATTTTTCATAATCTTAATTAAATCCTCAGCTGTGGCTCCCAAATGTCCATTAGCACCTCGCCCGTCAGTTACTAAAAGTAAAACTGAGCCATCTGCCCTCTGTCCTATCGCCGTTCTAGGGTTTGCTCCACTTCCTTTTCCATCATAACTTCGCTCTTCCCCATTAATTATTAATTTAACAAAATGGTTATTGGCATCACTACTTTCTTCTTGAAAACAAACCGCATCTCTTATTCTTTCCGTCTTAACTAATTCTTCTACACTACTTTTACTAAAACCCTCAATATTAATAATTCTTAAAATATTATCTTCATCAAAACCAATTAAATATAAACCTGCTAGTCCACTCGTATTATTATATTGAATTTCACCGTTACTAACCACAACTCCCGATGGTCTTCCCCCTTTATTAGCATCGGATTGATATAACCCACCATTTATTCCTGCTAAAGCATCTACACTATTTACTAACTCATCAAGTTCAATACCATATTCACCCCAAGGATAAGTAGTAGCTATTTTTACCCTTGACGGATCATTTATAATAAGCATTTTAGCATAAAAAGTACTTCCTGATATTTCTTCTAAAAAAATACCATCTACATCACTATTCGTAGTTTCAATTAAACTTGTATCCACCTCTACGTTCATCGTTGCCATAGAATTGTTATCCACTAATCTTTGAATCTCTTCACTACTTAAAAATAAATTAGGTACAAACTTTAATTGTCCCGTTTCTAACATTGTCGTTACAAATAACTCTTTAGCACTTTCGGATATATCACTACAAATTAAAGCAATCGTAATAATTAAAGTAACGAAAACAAACCCAATTGTAACTCCAATAAATGACATAATTTTTAAAAAAACTTTTACTACTTTCATAACTCTAAACTTCTCTTTTCTAAAATCTTTGCAACACTATAATAAACTAAAACTGCTATTAAAATTCCTAATAATATACCTCCTAAAACATCTGTAGGAAAATGAACAAATAAATAAAGACGAGATAAAGATATTCCTATAGCTAATATAAATGTTAAAATACCCCACTTTTTATTATGTAAAAATATCATTGTTGCTGCCTCAAACGAAGCCAAAGTATGTCCAGATGGAAAAGAATAATCAGTAGGATTTGCTATTAATAAAGGTATTGAAGTATCTAACCAACAAGGTCGACTTCTTTTAACTAAATTTTTAATTATGCCATTACCTATTATTAAACCACAACCCATTGCTATAAGCATTAAAATACCACATTTTCTCGTTTTTTTAAAAAATAATAAAATAATTGCTATTAGTATCCAAATTATTCCTTTATCTCCTAAGTTTGTTAAAAATATCATAATCTTATCTAATAAAGGAAAATGAAGATTATTAAACCAATATAAAATTCCCATATCCATAATACTACTTCTCCCTTAAAATCTAAAATTAGTATAGCATACAATAACTTTTAGAGCAATTATTAACCTAAAATATATTCCTTAAATTTATCACCTTTTTCTTGATAATTTTTATAAACATCATAACTAGATGCCGCCGGTGATAATAAACATTTTGTTCCCACTTCAGTTACTTTTTTAGCAACATGGCAAGCCTCTTCTAAATCTTTAACCAAATATACTTTTTCTTTAGGTAAAAACTTGCCTATATCATGACCAGTTTTAGGCATACAAATAAAATGAGAAACATTTGATTTCTTTAAATAATCGATAAACTCATCATAACTTATTCCTCTATCCATACCCCCAATTATTAACGTATTAACATTTCCTAACGCCTCCAAAGATTTTTCGGTTGCCTCTGGTATAGTTGCTAAAGTATCAACATAATAAAAAACTCCTAAAAACTCACCAATATATTCCATTCTATAAGGTAAAGGTTTAAATTCTTTTATAACTTTAATTACTTTTTCCCTATCTAAATTAAGTAACTCACTTACTAATAAAACCACCATAATATTTTCGATATTATGCTCTCCTTTTAAAAGTATTTCTTCTTTTGTATCATATATTACTTTATTATTATAATAAACTAAATTATCTTTTTTATAAATACTAGCTATATCTTTTAATGAAACACTATAATGTTTACCTAAAAACTTATTATTTAAAATAAGATTATTTAAATTTTCATTATCCTTACAATATATTAAAATATCATT
>CAYLQC010000025.1:0-7302 GCA_964385785.1 uncultured Muribaculaceae bacterium
TAAATAATTTAAAAAAAGTAGTTTTGGCTACTTTTCTTTTAAGAGTATTTTTTCTAATTTATCAATAATTTTATATAATATAAATGAAATAATAATTAAGATAATAATACCACTCATAACAATATTTAAGTTAAATACTTGTGTTCCATAAATAATAAGATAACCTATACCTTTTTTACTAACTAAGAATTCACCTGTTATAACACCAATTAAAGACATAGATATATTAATTTTTAAAGAAGAAATAATAGTATTATAAGAAGAGGGAATTACTACTTTAGTTAATATTTGAAGTTTAGTTGCTTTAAATGATTGTAATAGTTTTATTTTATAAATATCAGTATTTTTAAAACCATTATAAATATTAATAATACTAATAATTAAGTTAATAAGTAATGCCATAGTAATAATAGATTTTTCATTAGCACCAGTCCAAATAATTATGATTGGTCCTAGAGCTACTTTAGGTAATGAGTTTAACATAGTTAAGAAAGGATCGATTATTTTAGCTAGAGTTTTACATTCATAAAGAATAATAGCAATAATAAAACCGAAAGTAATTCCTAAAGTAAAAGCAATAATTGTTTCTTTTAAAGTAGTTAGAATATGAGATATTAAGTTATAATCTTGATAAAGAGATATAATAGTTTCAATTATTTTTAAAGGACTAGAAAAGATAAAAGGGTTAATGATTTTTTTAGTAGAGAGGATTTGCCAAGTTAAGAGAAAAATTATTGTAATAGTTAGTTGCATAATAGTTATAAATATTTTTTGTTTTTTTAAATGGTTTAAATATTTTTGTTGTTCTTTAGACATTAATATCTAAATCCTTCCATATTTTATCATAGTAAGTCATAAATTTTTTATCTTTTCTATTTTCAATAGGGTTAGTAGGTTTATCTAGGTTTATATTATAAATACTTTTAATTTGACATGGTCTTTTAGATAAACAATAAACTTTACTAGCCATTGAGATAGCTTCGGCGATATCATGAGTTATCATAATAGCTGTTTGATGTTCAGTTTTAATAATGTTATAAACATCATTACTAATGGCTAAACGACTTTGATAGTCTAGGGCATTAAATGGTTCATCAAGAAGTAAGATATCAGGTTTAATGGCTAGAGTTCTAATTAGAGCAATACGTTGTTTCATACCTCCAGATAAACAAGAGGGATATTTGTTAGCAAATTCTAATAAGTTATATTTTTTTAAAAGTTTTTTAACGTATTTTTGATTTTCTAAAGTATTCATTTTTTGAATTTTAAGTCCTAGTAAACAGTTTTCATAAATAGTAAGCCAAGGAAATAAACAATCACTTTGGAACATATAACCGATTTTAGGGTTTTTAGTATAAAATTTAATAATTCCACTACTTGATTTATCAAGATTAGCAATTATATTTAAAAGAGTTGATTTACCACAACCAGAACTACCAACAATGGCAATAAATTCTTCTTTATTAACGGTGATATTTAAGTTTTCGATCGCTTTTGTTTCGCCATTTAAGGTATGGTATCTTTTTGATAAGTTTTTGATTTCTAGTATTTTACTCATCAGTAAAGTTTTCTATTAGTAATTCATAAGGAACATAAGTATTAATTAGGTTAGCTTTAATTAACATATCTTGTAAGTTTTGGTAAGAATTTTTAGTAATAAATGGAGTGGTTAACCAAGAATCAGATTCTTTATAGTTATTTATAATTGTTGTTAGAGTAGATAAGGATATATCAGGAAATTGGGGTAGAATAGTTTTAGCAATTTCTTCACTATTATGAGTATTTACAAATTCTAAACCTTTTTTAATAGCAGTGGTAAAGTTTTTAATTAGTTCTCTATTATTTTCAATATAACTTTTTCTGGCGTAAAAAGCCGTATAGGGTACTTCATTAGAATAAGCACCAACACTACCTACTATATAACCTAAACCTTCATTTACTAAGTTAGTGGCATTGGGTTCAAATAAATTTACAAAGTCCCCAACTCCAGAGATAAAAGATCCGGTAAGACTAGCAAATTCAATACTAGTATTAATATTGATATCATTTTCATTAATATTATTATTTTCTAAAGCATTTTGAAAGTTTACTAAAGGCATACCACCAAGTCGACCAGCTAGGACTTCTTTTCCTTTTAAGTCATTTAAAGTAAAGTTTTCGATATTGTTTCGGGAGATTATAAACTGACCATCTCTTTTAGTTAAACCACTAAATGTTACTAAATAATCTTCTTCACCACCATTATAAACATAGATAGCACTTTCAGGACCAGCAAAGCCAATTTCAACATCATTAGATAAAACGGCAGATGCTACTTTATCAGCTCCACTAGTTAACAATAATTTAACATTTATTCCTAATTCATTAAAATAGTTATTTTCAATAGCAACATACAAAGGAGCGTAGAATGCACTATGAGTTACTTCGGCAATAGAAATAGTAGTTTGGGTTTCTTTATTAGTAAATTTTTTAATTGAAACAGTAATTAATAAAATAATTAAGAGAAATAATATACCAATTATAAGTCTTTTTTTCATTTAAATTCCTCCTTTATTTTCCAATGTATTATATTCGATATTTAGAAATATTGATACTTTAGATTATTTAGTTGGTAAAATAGGCTTTAAAATGATATAATAAAAAAGCAAGAAGTTATGTAGAAAGCAGGGTAGGTGTATGAAAGTAATATTATTAAGTGATGTAAAAAAACAAGGGAAAAAAGATGATATAATCGAAGTTAGTGATGGTTATGCTAATAATTATTTAATTAAAAAAGGGTTAGCTGTGCCATATTCAAAAAAAAGTAAGGAAGTTCTTAATAAAGAGTTAGAAATTAAAAGAATTGATTATGAAAATGAAGTTAGTAAATGGCAAAGTGTTGCTAAAAAAATTGGTGATTTAGAATTAGTTTTTTATTTAAAATCTGGGAAAAATGGTAAAGCTTTTGGTTCAATTTCGGCAAAACAAATATATCAAGCTTTAAGTGATAAAGGTATAGAAGTTCCTAAAAAAAGTATAGAACTTAGTTATGCTTTAGATAGTTTTGGAGTTCATAATGTTTTAATTGAACTTCATAAGGATGTTAAATGTAGTGTTAAAATAGTTATTAAAGAAAGTTAGGTGATTTTATGGCTTCTAGAGCAATGCCCCAAAATAATGAAGCAGAGATGAGTGTTTTAGGTGTTTGTTTTTTAAGTAAGCAAGCTTTAGAAAAAGTTTGTGAAGAAGTAGATGTTAGTATGTTTTATAATGATGCTAATAAAAAAATATTTCAAGCTTTACTTTCTTTATATAAAGAAAATACGCCGATTGATACAACAACTGTGATGAATGAATTAGATAAACAAAAGAATTTAAATGCTATAGGTGGTTTAAATTATTTAAGTGATGTAATTGATTCGGTTGCTACAACAGCTAATTTAGATTCTTACATTAGTATTATTAAAGAAAAAGGGGTAAGAAGAAAGTTAATTGATACAGCAACGGATATAATAACGGATACTTACGAAGAAGATAAAAGTTTAAGTCAATTATTAGATAGTGCCGAAAAAAGAGTTTTAGATGTAGCAAGAGCTAGGACGACAAGTGAATTTACGCCGATAAGTGAGGCATTAAGACAAGCCCAAGAAAATTTGGAAAGACTTGCGAAAAATAAAAGTGAAGTTACAGGTTTAAGAACAGGTTTTATTGAACTTGATAAAGCAACTAGTGGGTTACATGAGGGAGAACTTATAATTGTGGCGGCACGTCCTGGTATGGGTAAAACAGCTTTTGCTCTTAATTTAGCAGTTAATGCCTCTTTATCAACTGATAAAGCCGTTGCTATTTTTAATTTAGAAATGAGTGCTGAACAGTTAGTTAATCGAATGATTAGTGCAGTTGGTAGTATTGAGGGAGATAAGTTAAAAACCGGTATGCTTAATCATAATGATTGGAAAAAGTATAATGAGGCGATGAGTAAACTTGCTGATACTAATATTTATATTGAAGATAATGCTAGTGTTACAGCAAGTGAGATTAAAGCAAAATGCCGAAGACTTGCAAATAGTAGTCAAGGGCTTGCTTTGGTTATAATCGATTATTTGCAGTTAGTTACAACGGGTGGAAGAACCGAATCAAGACAAGTAGAAGTATCAGATATTTCGAGGGCATTTAAAACTATGGCTATGGAGTTAAAAGTACCAGTTATTGCTCTAGCCCAACTTTCACGTAATGCTGAGCGAAGAGAATCTAATCAACCTAGACTTGCTGATTTAAGAGAATCAGGTTCTATTGAACAAGATGCTGATTTAGTATTATTTTTAAATAGACAAGATTATTTTGAGAATAAAACAGCTGATAATAATGTTACAATAGTACCGGTTGATTTAATTATTGCTAAACATAGAAGAGGTAGTACAGGTTTATTTCAAGTTTTATTTGAACTTAATAAGAGTTGTTTTAAGAATTATTTAAAAACTAATGAAGAAGAAAGTTTTTGAGGGTGATATATTTTGAAGAGAAATGATTTAATTAAGACAATAATTTTTACAATTATAGTAGGTATTTTAGTATTAGTTTTAGGATTTAATAAAAAAAGTAATGAGTATGCTACTAAGTTATATCAAGTTTATTTAAATGGAAATAAATTAGGTATGGTAAGTGATAGTGATGCTTTATATGCTTTAATTGATGAGGAACAAAGTGATATTAAAAATACTTATAAAGTTGATACTGTATATCCTCCTAATGGGTTTGCAATTGAAGAAGTCCAAACTTATGATGGTGAAGTTTTAAGTGAAACCGAAATATATGAGAAAATGAAAGATGAAGATGATTTTACAATTGAGGGATATATAGTGAAGATTAAGTCTGATGATACAAGTCGTGAAGATATAACTTTATATGTTTTAAATGAAGATATTTTTAAGACAGCTTTAATGAATTTTATAACGGCTTTTGTTACAGAAGAAGAATATAATAATTATGTTAATAATACCCAAGAGGCAATTGATGATGTAGGAACAATTATCGAAGATATGTATTTTAAAGAAACGATTACGATTAAAGAGGCCCATATTAGTGTAAATGAAGATATTTATACAGATGCGACAGAACTTACTCAATATTTATTATTTGGAACTAATAAAGAACAAACTAGTTATAAAGTTAAGAGTGGAGATACAATAGCAAGTATTTCCGAAGAAAATAAGTTAAATCCGCAAGAATTTTTAATTGCTAATACAAAGTATCGTAGTCAAGATAGTATTTTAAAAATCGGCGATGTAGTTAATATCACATTAATTAATCCGGTGCTTACTTTAGTCGAAAGTATTTATTCTATTGAAGATGAAGAACAAGTATATGAAAGTGAAACTGTATATGATTCTTCTTTACCAGTTAGTTTTGAAGAAGTTACGCAGACTGGAATAACAGGAATTGTTAGAACAACTAAGAAAACGCAAATTGTAAATGGTGAACAAAATCAAGGTGTAGATACAATAAGTACGGTGACAATTAGAGAAACCCAAAATGAGATTACAACTAAAGGAGGAACAAAACCAAGTGGCTATTATTATAATATTGGTGGTTCTTGGGGTTGGCCAACTAACAGACCTTATGTAATTACCAGTGGTTTTGAATGGCGTTGGGGATCTTTTCATAACGCTATAGATATATCTGGTACGGGATTCGGTTCTCCTATCTATGCTTCTCGCGATGGCGTAGTGGTTGATACTAATGATACTTGTGCTAATGTTGGTTATTATCGAAGTCAATGTGGTAATACTTATGGAAATTATATTGTAATTCAACATAGTAATAATTATTATACGATGTACGCCCATTTAATTAGTGATTTAGAGGTTAATGTAGGAGATACAGTAACAAGAGGAACGATTATTGGTTATATGGGAAGTAGTGGATCTTCAACGGGAGCTCACCTACATTTTGGAGTTTCAATTGGTGAACCAGATCGTGGTACTTGGCTTAATCCGTGGAGTTTATTTCGCTAATGAGAGTCGTAGTATTAGCAAGTGGTAGTGAGGGAAATGCTACTTATATTGAAACGGAAAATGTAAAATTAATTATTGATTTAGGAAAGAATGCTAAGTATATTAAAACCCAATTAGAAAGTATAGGGGTTAATCCTAGTAGTATTGATTATATTTTAATAAGTCATACTCATAAAGATCATACTAGTGCTTTAAAAACTTTTGTTAATAGATATAAAACGACAGTTTTAGTTAGTAAAATGATGTTAAAAGATTTAAGTGATTTAAAAGATTATAGTAATATAGAATTATTTGATGATGATTTAATACTTAAAGATATTAAAGTAACGTGTATTAAATCTTCACATGATGCAATAGATTCAAGAAACTTTATAATTGAAAATAAGAATATGAGTGTGGTATATGTAACGGATACAGGATATGTAAATCGAAAGTATTTTCCGGTTTTAAAAAATAGAGATGTTTATTTATTTGAGAGTAATCATGATGTAGAAATGTTACTTAATGGACCATATCCTAAATGGTTAAAACAAAGAGTAGTAGGAAGTTATGGACATTTATCAAATAAAGATAGTTCATTTTATTTAAGTAAGTTAATTGGGCCAAAAACGAAAAAGGTTGTTTTAATGCATTTAAGTCATGTTAATAATACCCCAGAAAAAGCAATGGATACGTTATGTGAAACGTTAAAAGAATATGATATAGATTTTCAAGATATAACTTGTGCTAAACAATCAGAAAGTTTAGAGGTTTTAGAATGATTAGAGTTATTTGTTTAGGACATATTAAAGAAAGGTATTTAGAAGATTTAATAAGTGATTATAAAAAGAGAATAAGTAAATACCATAAAATAGAAATTGTTGAGTTAAAAGATAGTTTAGATTTAGAAAAAGAAGAGGCAAGTATTTTAAATAATATTAAACCAAATGATTTTGTTATTACTTTAGAAATAGAGGGTAAGAATTTAAGTAGTGAAGAGTTTGCTAAGTTTTTAAATGATAAGTTTATAACTAATAGTAATATAGTTTTGGTTATAGGTAGTTCTTTAGGTTTAAGTAAAAGAGTAAAAGAAAGGTCTAACTTTGCTTGGTCTTTTGGTAATTTAACTTACCCTCATGGTTTATTTAGAGGAATGTTGTTAGAACAAATATATCGAGCTTTTAAAATAATTAATAATGAAAAATATCATAAGTAAGGAGAATTGATATGATAGGTAATGATTGGGATGAGGCATTAAAAGTAGTTTTTAATGGGGATGGTTTTAAAAGGTTTTATAAAGTAGTAGAAAATGAGTATGAAAAGAATACTA
>CAYLQC010000026.1:0-7296 GCA_964385785.1 uncultured Muribaculaceae bacterium
AATGGCGGTTCGTACGGGATTTGAACCCGTGATCTCCTGCGTGACAGGCAGGCGTCATAGACCCCTAGACTAACGAACCAATGGTTGCGGGAGAAGGATTTGAACCTACGACCTTCGGGTTATGAGCCCGACGAGCTACCGAGCTGCTCCATCCCGCGATATAAAAAATTAATGGCGGAGGAAAAGGGATTCGAACCCCTGCGCCGCTTGCGCGACCTGTCGGTTTTCAAGACCGGTCCCTTCAGCCAGACTTGGGTATTCCTCCAGCGACAATTCGATTATAACATAGTATTTTTTATTATGTCAACCCAAAAAATTAAAGAAAATAAAGCACTTTTTGCTATCTATTAACTTAAATTTACTTAATTTTAATATAAATAGTTTTTTTAGACAATTTATTTTAAAGTTTAGGTATAAAAAATTTTCCCTATATTATTATATGTTAAACTTTAATAAAAAGAATAGGTGATTTTAAATGAAAGTATTAATTGTTGATGATAATACTGTATTTTCAAATAAATTAAAAACTATTTTAGAAGATAATGGAATTTATGTAGATACTATAAATAATAGTAAAAAATGTTTAAAAATAGCTAAAAAATATGATTTAATCTTTTTAGATATTTGGTTACCTAAAATAAATGGTATTGATGTTTTAAAAAAACTAAAAAGAAAATATCAAGTACCAATCATTGCTTTAACTACTGAACCATTAAAAATTGCCTTAAAAAAATACGTTTCTCTAGGCTTTAAAACTTGCCTTTCTAAGCCCTTAAATATTCAAGAAATTAGTGCATTATTAAATAGCTACATTACTTGACTAAAGACTTATTTAATTATACAATGTTTATAATAGAATAGGAGATGATAAAAGTAATGAAAAATAAGAAAAGTAGTGAAGCAACAAAGAAAAATGTCGCCGTAGAATTCTGGCGCTTTATAATTGCTATAGCTATAGTAGGATTTCATATTGGTTGGATAATTGCTCGAAGTTGTGATGGAACTAATGGTTTTTATATGAATACTTCTAATTGGTTCTTTGGCTCTAGTGAAGTATTACTTATTTTTACCCTAACCGCCGGCTATTTTATGATGGCTCATCACAAAAAATTAGCAAATGATAAAGAATACCAAAGTAAAAGTGCTAGTAAAAGAGCTTGGGAATATACTTGGGGTAGAGTAAAATCTTTATTACCAATTTTAGTAATTGGTTATGTTCTAGGTGTTTTAATTAGTACTAAATTTTTCTATCCTGACTATAACTTACAACAAGTCTTAACCATGCTTGTAAATAGTATTTGGGAATTCTTAGGTTTCCATGCTGTAGGACTTAGAAGTTTAGGTGGCGAATTCTTTAACTTAAACGGTACTTTATGGTTTATATCAGCTATTATCATTGTTGGTTACTTCTTATATTGGGGCTTATGTAAAAATGAAGATTTAACGGCTGGTTTTCTAGCACCATTTGGTTTTATTTTCCTAGCTGGTTGGTGGAGTTATACTGATACCAGAGCTGCTCAAACTGCTTGGTCAACATTTGGTTCTCAACTTGCTAGTACTAATGGCATGGGTGGATCGGCAACTAGTAGTACAGCTGTAATTGGCTTTAATAACGGTTTAATCTTTGTTTTAATTGGTATGCTTGGTGGTATTATTATATATCACTTAATTGAAGCCTTAAAGAAACATGAATTTACCAAAATGGGTCAAACTTTATTAACAATTTTAAATGTTGTTGCTAGTATTTTACTAATTTGGTATGTTGTATATCAACCAACTTACTTTAACTTAGAACGTTGGACTGTTGCTTTCTTATGTATAGTGGTTATTACCTTATCATTACTGCAAAAAGATTATTTAACCAAATTATTAAATAATGATAAAACTCATAGCTTATTATCTTATTTAGGTAGTATTTCCTTATACATCTATATGTTACATTATCCAATTGCTATATTAGTTCTTAGAATACTTGGCCCAAATACTGCAGCCACTTCTTATAGTTTCTGGAGTATCTTTATCCCATGTGTAATTATAACAATCTATTTATCAATTGGCTTAAAGTATATTATGGATAATACAATTCTTAAAAAGAAAGAACCAGTTAAAAAAACTACTACCAGATCTAGTAAAAAACTAAAAGTAGAGTAATATCTACTTTTTAATTTAGATAATAAGCAAACAAAAGTTTATATAGCGTTGTAAAGTTTTAAAATATATGTTATAGTAAATATGTTAGGATGTGTTGTAATTGAAAGTCATAAAAATAAATGAAGTAGGTCCATTAATTAAAGATAAAGATACTGTAGCTATTTCTGGTAGTGGAGGTAGTGGCTCTCCTGAAGGACTATTAGAAGGATTAGTTAATTATTATAATGAATACCATAAACCCCAAAATATCACTGTAACATGTGGAATAAGCCCTGGTAATTTAACTAAAGATGAAGTAGGTATGAATCGCCTTGCTAAAAAAGGTTTAGTCGGTAAAGCAATTTGTGCTCATGTCGGTATGGGTAGAGTTTTTGGGGAAATGATTGGTCAAAACTTATTTCCGGCTTTTGTTTTACCCCTAGGTGTAATTAACCATTTATATCGAGCAATCGGTGCTTTAGAAGACGGTATAATAACTCATATTGGTCTAGATACTTTTGCTGATCCTAAACTTGATGGATGTTGCGCTAATTCCTTAGCCAAAAAAGAAGAACCAATCGTTAAAAGAATTAAAATAGACGGTAAAGATAATTTATTTTATAAAACTTTTCCCATTAATGTTGCTTTATTAAAAGGAACCTATGCCGATACTGACGGTAATATTTCTTTAGAAGAAGAAGGCGTTATCGGCGAACAATATAATATGGCCATTGCTGCTCATAATAGTGGTGGTATAGTTATTGTTGAAGTAAAAGAAATCAAAGAAAAAAACACTTTACATCCCCGTAATGTTTTAATT
The DNA here is from genome assembly GCA_964385785.1 of uncultured Muribaculaceae bacterium. Taxonomy (GTDB): domain Bacteria; phylum Bacillota_I; class Bacilli_A; order RF39; family UBA660; genus MGBC108787. The sequence continues at coordinate 2,951 of CAYLQC010000026.1, forward strand.
CATTCCTCATTTGTTGATTATGTCGTTGTAAATAAACCAGATGAAAACTTAGGTGAATATAATATTCCTAAATATCGACCAGAATTATGTGGAGATAAAAAAATTACCCTAGAAGATATTAAAATTAGAACTTTAGATGCTAGAAAAGTATGTGCAAGAAGAGCTAGTTTAGAAATTAAAAAAGGTGATGTTATTAACTTAGGTGTAGGTATGCCTGATAGTGTAGCTAATGTGGCTTTTGAAGAAGGCGTTTACTCAGACATTGAATTATCAATAGAAACTGGTGTAACTGGTGGTGTTCCAATCGGTGGAGTAGTCTTTGGTAGTTCAATTAATCCTACTTCCATTATTCCCATGGCCTCGCAATTTGATGCTTATAATGGCGGATCTCTAGATATGGCTATTATTGGTTTTGCTGAAGTTGATAAACTTGGTAACGTCAATGTAAGTAACTTTGGCACTCGTATTACTGGTCCTGGTGGTTTTACCAATATTGTTGCTAGAACTAAAGTATTAATCTTTATGGGGACTTTCACCGCTACTAATTTAGAAGAAGAAATAAAAGATGAAAAATTAATCATAAAAAAAGATGGCGAAATTAAAAAATTCGTAAAAAAACTTCGTCAAATAACATTTGCTAGTAAAAATGCTTTAGAAAATAATCAAAAAGTTTTATATGTAACCGAAAGATGTGTTTTTGAACTTACTAGTAAAGGCATAATTCTAAAAGAAATTGCTCCTGGTATTGATTTAGAAAAAGATATTTTAAACCAAATGGCTTTTAAACCTTTAATAAGTTCTAATCTAAAAACTATGGATAAAAGAATATTTAGAAATGAAAAAATGAATCTATTATTAAAGTAAGGAAGTAGAAGTAATGAAAAAAATAAGTTTTGTCATACCCTGTTATAACTCCCAAGATTATATGAAAAGATGTCTTGATTCGTTATTAGTAGTAAAAAATGATATTGAAATCATTATCGTTAATGATGGATCAACAGATAATACCTTAAAAATAGCAAATGATTATCAAAAAAAATACCCGAAAATTATTAAAGTAATAGATAAAGAAAACGGTGGTCATGGAAGTGGCGTAAATGCTGGCTTAAAAATAGCTACTGGTAAATATTTTAAAGTCGTAGATAGTGATGATTGGTTAGATAAAGAAAGTTTATTAACTTTATTAAAAACTATCAATAATTTAAAAGAAGAACCAGACTTAATAGTTTGTAACTATGTATATGATCATCTATACGAAAATAAACAAAAAGTAATGCGTTTTAATAACGTTTTTAAAAATAACCAAATAATTACTTGGAATAATCTAGGTCATTTCAAACAAAGTCAATACTTAATAATGCATGCTTTAATCTATAAAACTAAAATCTTAAAAGACTCTAAACTAAAATTACCTGAACATACCTTTTATGTTGATAACTTAGTTGCTTATATACCTCTTCCCTTTGTTAAAACTATTCTTTACCTTGATTTAAATCTCTATCACTATTTTATTGGCCGAGATGACCAATCAGTAAACGAAAGTGTTATGATTAAAAGAGTTGATCAACAAATAAAAGTAACTAAACTAATAATTTCATCTGTTGATTTAAATAGTGTTAAAGAAAAATATCCTAAACTTTATAATTATATGTTAAGAATGGCCTCGATGATGATGACAATATCTTCAATTTATTTATTAATGAAAGGTGATAAAGAATCACTTAAAAAAAGAGAAGAACTATGGAACTATGTTAAAAATGAAGATTATAATATCTATAAAAAATTAAGATATACTAAACTTGCTGGCTTAACTTACTTACCTGGTAAATTTGGTAACTTTATTACTTTAAAAGGTTATAAAATTACCCAAAAAATATATAAATTTAACTAAGGAGTGTTAAAAATGAAGAATGAAAAAAATATTAAAATGGCTTTCTTATTAAACTTAGGATTTTCCCTATTTGAAATTATCGGGGGTTTATTAACAAACAGTGTTGCTATATTATCTGATTCTATTCATGATTTTGGTGATAGTATTGCTATAGGCATATCTTATTTATTAGAACGTTTCTCTAACCAATCACCTAATAAACAATATACCTATGGTTATAAAAGATATTCCGTTTTAGGAGCTTTCTTTACCTCTGGTATTTTAATAATTGGTTCATTAATTGTCATCTTCGAGGCGTTAAGTAGAATTGTAAACCCTGTTGCAGTTAGTACCACTGGTATGTTTATCTTTGCAATTATTGGTATAATTGTAAATGGTATTGCTGCCTATAAAACCAGTAAAAGTATTAATTTAAATGAACAAAGTGTCAATTTACATATGTTAGAAGATGTCTTAGGTTGGCTTGCGGTCTTAGTTGGTACTTTAATTATTAAAATTACGGGTTGGAATATAATCGATCCTTTACTATCTTTAGTTATCGCTTTAATAATTGGTTATAAAGCTGTAAAAAATTTATTAGAAATAATTCAAATTATAGCTGAAAAAATTCCTAAAAATATCGATATTGATAAAATTAGTGAAGATATTAAAAAAATTAACCAAGTAATAGATGTTCACCACATTCATGTTTGGACTATAGATGGTGTTGATACTCTTTTAACAATGCACGTTCAAGTTAAACAAAATACCACGAAAAATACTTATGAAGAATTAAAAAATGAAATCAAAAAACATTTAAAAAAGTTAGGTATTAAACACTCTACCATTGAAATTGAATACATCGCCTGTCAAGATAAAGATTGTAAGGCATAAACTATTTAGTAGTAATGTTTTTAAAATTGTGATATACTTTTAAAGTCGAGGTGATTAATTTTTAATGGAAAAAGATAAAAAAGAGTTTGAAAGTGTTATTAAAGATATAATTAATAAAAATGAATTTAGAGAATTAGATAGTGAATACCATCATGGTATTTCAAGGTATGGTCATTGTTATAGAGTTTCTTATGTTGTATTTAGAGTATGTAAAAAACTAAATTGGCATTATGTAGATGCTACAAGAGCAGCCTTATTACATGATTACTATTTTGATTATCAATTAGAAGAAAATGGGGCTTTAAAAAACTTAAATATTCACCCTAATGTTGCTTTATTAAATGCTAGTAAAGACTTTGATTTAAATGATCGTCAAAAAAATATGATAGCATCTCATATGTTTCCTTTAGGTAATACATTACCTAAATATAAAGAAAGTTTTTGCTTAACTATTGTTGATAAAGCCGTTGCCGTATATGAACAAAGAAAATATAAATTAGGTATGAAATTAGGAGTTTATTTATTATTTATCATTAATATGATAACTATCCAAAAGTAGGTGATTTAATATGGAAAAATCAAAAGTTTATTTTACCAAAGAAATTACTCCCGCTAGTTTAATTAAAATTTATGAGTCTTTAGGAGTTAAACTAACTGGTAATATTGGTATCAAAGTTTCTACTGGTGAAAGTGGTGCTAAAGGTTATTTAAAAAGTAGTTTAATTGCTCCTTTAGTAAAAAAACTAAATGGTACAATAATTGAATGTAACACTGCTTATAAAGGTAAAAGAGAAACAACAGAAGAACATTTAAAAGTTGCTAAAGAACATGGCTTTTTAGATTATGGCAAAATTGATATTATGGATAGTGTTGGAGAAATGAAAATCCCTGTTAAAAATGGTAAACATTTAAAATATGATATAGTAGGGGACCATTTAAAAAATTACGATTCTATTTTAAATCTTGCTCATGGTAAAGGTCATGCTATGGGAGGTTTCGGGGCTAGTTTAAAAAATCAATCAATTGGTATTGCCTCCCGTAATGGTAAAGCCTATATCCATACTGCTGGTAAAACCGAAGATGCTACCATTTTATGGAGTAACTTACCCAAACAAACTGATTTTATCGAATCAATGGCCGAAGCAGCTAAAGCCGTAAGTGATTATCTTAAAGAAAATAATAAAAAAATTGTTTATATTACGGTTATGAACTTTCTATCCGTTGATTGTGACTGTGCCAAAGACCAAAGTGATCCAGTTATGAATGATTTAGGCATAATCGCCTCAACTGATCCGGTAGCAAACGATCAAGCATTTATTGATATGATTTGGCAATCAACTGATAAAGGAGTTCAACTTTTAAAAGAAAGAATAGATAGTAGGGAAGGAAGACATATTCTTCCTTATGCCGAAGAAATAGGTTTAGGTTCTACTCAATATGAATTAATTTCTATTGACTAAACCCCATGTTCCCATAGCTCATTAGGATAGAGCGCGGACCTCCTAAGTCCGGTCTTGGGACAGTTCGAATCTGTCTGGGAACACCAGAATATATATTAATGACTTGTCAAAAAGTCATTTTT
>CAYLQC010000027.1:0-6862 GCA_964385785.1 uncultured Muribaculaceae bacterium
GATTTTTTTAATATATTTTGTAATTTACTCTTTCCATTAGCAAAACTTGTTTTTAATTTACTTTTTCCATTATCAAAATTAGTTTTTACTTTATCTTTAAATGTCGAAAACTTACTCTTAACTGTATCACTTAATTTCTTACTTTCTTCTGATACTTTTTCTTCATTATCACTTTCATTAATTTCTCCATCTAAAATTTCTCTAGCTTCTTTAACTATATTAGGAAAATAATTCTTCCAATTATTAAAAGTTGCCTTAGCCTTATCTTTAAAAGATGCCATCTTCTCTTTAAATGTAATTTTTAAATCATTTTTATCTTCATCAACTTCTTCATCATCTAACTTAACATCATAACTATTTAAAAATGCAAGCCATCTTTTTTGAATTGGTGAAACATTAGGTTTTTTAGATTCTAAATCTTTACTTAAATTCTTTTGAACACTATCAAAAGCTAAAACTAAATCTTTAGTATCATTAATTTGATAACTTTCTAACTCTTTAATATATTCCTTTTTTTCTTTAGAAGTTAAATTATGACACTTAGTACTAAATAATACCTCTAATTGTTTATTATAAGTAGCACTACCCATAAATTCTTCCGTATCCATTTGATAACTTTTTTCTTCATTTTCAACTATTTCGGTAATCTTTTCTCTTAAAAAAGAAATCTTCATTTTAGATGCCACATCATAATCACTTAACTTATCAACATAATAATAAACATCTTGATTTTGATCAATATCTTCTAAAACTTTCTTAATCTTAAAACGTATTTCCGTATCAATACACTTTTCTATAGCATTTTCTAAATCTTCTATTGTCTCAATCTTAAAATGTTTCTTTATATAATCAACAACTTTATAAACACTTTCTTCTTTCATATTGATTTTAAATTTACTTGCTAATATTGCTTGAATATTATCAACATCTACTAAAGCAATCTCTGTTTTATTTGTCTCTTTATTATAGATTTCTTCTATAGCATCTCTTACCTCAAGTTCATTATCAAAACTCCTATCTTTTAATAAATCTTGATAATTATTTATGATATCATCATTAAGATCACTATAATAGTCTTCTAAAATGCTTCTTAAAGTATTTAAAAACCAGTCTTGATAATCTTCTTCAGCATCAATACCCATTTTTAAAATGATATCTTCTAACTCTTCCTTAGTAGTTGGTTTTACATTTGAATTAGCAATTTTCTCTTTAAAATATTCTACAATTGTCTCTAAATTACCATCATCCTCATATAAATCTTTAACTACATCTTCCAACCATTTATCATAATTTTCTTTTTTCATAAATTTCACTCCCCAAAAAGGGTTATCCCCTCTTCCATAAGGATGTATTATAAAGCATTTACAAATGTTTGTCAATTACCAAAATTTTACCTAAATATCTATTTAAAAATACTAAAATACTGCTATAATTAAAATAAGAGGTGATAAAATGTTAAATGGAAAAGTTGCTATCATAACTGGAGCAACAAGAGGAATTGGCTTTGCAACTGCCAAACTATTTCTCGAAAATAGTGCTAAAGTTGTAATATTAGGAAGTAAAAAAGAAAGTGTTGATAAAGCTTTAGATAAATTAAAAGACTTTTCTGATAATGTAATTGGTTTCTATCCTAATTTAAATAATGAAAGTGAAATTCAAGAAGTTTTTAAAAATACTTTAAACAAATATGGTCATATTGATATCTTAATCAATAATGCTGGTATTTCTTCTAATACGCCGATTGAATCATATACCTATGAAGAATTTGAAAAAATCATGAATCTAAATGTTAATGCTGCCTTCTTATGTTCTAAAATTGCTGTTCCTTATATGAAAGAAAAAGGTGGTGTAATCTTAAATACATCTTCTATGGTAAGTATTTATGGTCAACCAACTGGTTGCGGTTACCCAACAAGTAAATTTGCTATTAATGGTTTAACTAAATCATTAGCAAGAGAACTTGGCAAATATAAAATTAGAGTTAATGCTGTTGCCCCAGGAGTTATAAATACCGATATGGTATCAAGTTTACCTGAAGAAATGGTTAAACCTATTATTGCCGGTATCCCACTTGGTAGAATTGGAGAACCTTTAGATATTGCTAATGCTTATTTATATTTAGCAAGTGATATGGCTTCCTTTGTAACCGGAGCAATTTTAAGTGTTGATGGAGCAGGAAGAGACTAAAATGGATAAAAGTGTTTTAAAAGATTTATCATATGGTTTATATATTGTAAGTAATAAAGACAATGATAAATTATATGGTTGTATTGCTAATAGTATAATGCAAATAAATCAAGATACGATTGCCATAAGTTTAAATAAAGAAAATCATACTACTAAATCAATTCTAAAAACTAAAAAACTAGGTATCAACATATTAGGAATTAATACTAATATTGATTTAATCGAAACTTTTGGTTTTAAAAGAAGTGAAGAATATAATAAATATCAAAATGTATCTTATTCTATTATTGAAGACATCCCTATTTTAAATAACTCTTGTGGTTTTATAATTGGTAATGTTTACGATACAATTGATACTGAAACACATACAATCTTTTTAATTAAAATAACTAATTTAACTAAAAAAGATGATGAAGAACCTATGACTTATCGTTATTATCAACAAAACTTAAAAGGTAAAACTAACCCTAAAGCTCCAACTTATCAAAATAATCTTGCCTCTTCTAAAAAACATTTATTTGTTTGTAAAATATGCGGTTATAAATATGAAACCGATTTAGAAGAATTACCAGATGACTTTAAATGTCCACTTTGTAAAACTGGCAAAGAAAACTTCGAAAAAATTTATTAAAGTAACGCAAATGTTACTTTTTTTAATGAAAAAAAGATGACCAAAAGTCATCAATCTCCATAATAATCTGTTCTTGAAGAAAAACTATAACCAACTACATTGTTAAATCCCGGCGGTTTAATTTGTCTTGATGCAGGTGTTCCACCCGTATAAAATCCGGTCATTACCCCAAAATGTAGGTGAGCGCCAGTTGTACATCCATCATATCCCCCATGACTTTTAGAAGTAGAATAACCTCCTACCCAACCAATAATTGTATCTTGAGTAACGGTATCCCCTACACTTACATTAAAACGTAATAAATGATAATAATATGTTGTATACTGTTTACCTCCAACTGTAACATTTATATATAACATATTCCCACCACAAGAATATTTCGAAACTATACCAGCAACAGTTCCCCCAGCTGCTGCATATACTGGAGTTCCTTCCGCATTACCTCCAATATCAATACCACTATGTGAACTATACTTAACTCCAGTTATTGGATCAGTTCTTAAACCCCATGGACTAGTAACTCGTCCCTTTGTTAAAGGTTTTAACCAACCAGCATTATAAGGAGTATTAGAACAATCAGTTAAAAGAGCATCTTCTCCTAAACCTTTGGCATCACACATTTTTTTATAACTATTATAGTTTGCCTCTACAACTTTAATCTGCGTATCAATATCTAAAGCAAACTTATCATAATCTTCTAAATTATCATATAAAGCCGCTACTTTAGCTTGATAACTAGTAATTTTATTTGATAATTCTGTTTGTTTATTCTTTAAATCAATTTTTAACTGTTCATTTTCTTTTATTAATGCCTCTAACTCATCTAAATTTTGTTGATACTTATCTGTAATTTGTTCCATAGCACTAATACGCATTATTAATTCCGTAATTGATGCACTATCTGCGATATATTGTAAATAAGCATTCTTACTCTCCATTTGTTGTAAAGAAACTAAAGCAACTTCCGTAGCCTCTTTTAAATCAGCTATCTTTAAATTAGACTCTTCGATCTTTTCCGTTGCAGCATTTATTTCTTCCTCTGCTTCATCTATATCCTCTTCGGCTTCTTCAATAGCAGCTTGTTTTGCACTAATCTCCGCTTTAGTTGCTGCCTCTTGTGCTTCATTATTTGCTTTTTCTTTCTTTAACGTTTCTAAATTTTTCTTTAAATCTCCTAAAGTTTTTGGATCACTTAAAGTTACAGCTTTTACAGGCATTGGTGCTACAATATAAGCAAAAACTACTAATATAATTAATAATATATTATATATTCTTTTAATAACTTTTTTCATATTTTCAAATACTTTCTAACTGCTCTATAACTACCAAACATACCTATTATAGCCCCTAAAGCAAGTAAAAATAATGCAACATATAAAATAAATGGTAGTGGTGTAACTAACGTTATAATCTTTGTAAATAAATAACCATCAAAATGTTCATAAAGTAAAATATAACCATAAACTGTAACTAATATGGGAATAATACTTCCTAATATTCCTAAAAAGAAACCCTCAAACAAAAATGGTAAACGAATTGTTGAATTTGATGCCCCTACTAAACGCATTATCTCAATTTCATTTCTTCTAGAAAATATCGTTAATTTTATCGTATTACCAATTAAGAAAGCCGTAACTAAAATTAAACCAACCACAATTATAACTGTAACTTTTTCTATAACATCAAATGCCGTTATTAAACCCTCAGCTATACCCTCACCATAATCAGCACTCTCTACAAAATCATACTCTAATATCTTATTAGTCGTTTCTTTTAAAGCATTAACATCTAAAACCGTAATTGTAAAAGAATCAAGTAAAGGGTTTTCATCTAAATAATCTAAAGCTGCACTAAAAGTATCACTGCCGTTTTTCATCTCTAACTTCCATGTCTCTTTACTTTTATATTCGTAACTCTCAACATTATCCATATTTTCTATAGTCTTCTTAAACTCTTCAATTGTTTCCTCACTTGTATCTCTTTTTATATAAACCACAATTGTAAGTTCTTTTTCTAAATCAGTTGTAATATTTCGTACGTTATAAGATACAACCATTGCAACAGCTAGTAATACAAGTGTTATCGTACTACATGTAATCGCTGCTGTTGATAAACTAAAATTCCTAAAAACACTTTTAAAAGCATCTCTAATTCCCCGAAAAAATATTCTAATTGCTTTCATGAACCTTATAACTTCCTTTCATTGAATCACTAATAAGAACCCCATTTTCAAGCATTAACACCCTTTTCTTCATTCTATTTACTATATCTCGATCATGGGTAGCCATAATAATGGTAGTATTTGCTTCCTTATTAATCTTATCTAAAATATCCACAATTTCTTTTGAAATATCTGGATCTAAATTACCTGTAGGTTCATCACATATTAAAAGTTTAGGTTCATTAACTATAGCCCTAGCAATACAAACCCTTTGTTGTTCTCCACCAGATAACTGATTAGGAAAACTTCTTAACTTCTCTTTTAAACCAACACTTTCTAAAGCCTTTAAAACTTTTGGTTTAATTTCTTTAGTATTCATACCAATTGATTCTAAAGCAAAAGCAACATTTTCATATACTGTTAATTTAGGAAGTAACTTAAAATCTTGAAAAACTATTCCTATCTTTCTTCTTAACTTATAAACCTTCGAATTTCTTAATCTTGCTACATTAATACCACCAACTATAACACTTCCATTAGTTGGTTTCTCTTCTCTATATAACATCTTTATAAATGTTGATTTTCCACTACCACTTGCTCCAATAACAAAAACGAATTCCCCTTTATCAATAGTAACATTTAAATCAACTATTGCTGAAACACCATTTTTATATACTTTATAGCAATTTTTTACTTCAATTAACTTCACTTAACTACCACCTCGTATTTTAAATTATACCATGTTTAATCTATTTAATAAACCAAAAAACTTTTACTACTATTAAAATTACAATCTGAAATTATTTTTAAAGGTGTCGAATTCGTGACCTTTGAAATTTTCACTATTACTCTTTTTCTATTATGGGTAAATTTTTATTATTAACTTTATTTTCAATATATTCTAAATTATTAAATGATTTATTATCTTTTAATAATTCCATTTGTTTTTTGGCTATGTTATTTAATTTAATAAGCCTTTTACTTTGAGGTATTTTCATTTCGATTAATTCAGCATTAATATTTTCAAGATTATTTAATATAACTAGATGAAGTAAATCAGTATAATCTCTAATATTTCCTTTATTTGCTATATTTGAATTATTTTCTTTCCATTCTTTAGCAGTCATTCCAAATAAGGCAACATTTAAAACATCAGCCTCTTCAGCATATACAAATTTCTTTTGACTTTCAGTTAAAGTAGGAACAATTATATTTTTTATAGCATCAGTTTGAACTAAATAGTTAACTTTTGCTAACACTCTATTAGCATGCCAATCAATTTTATTCTGATATGCTTCATTTTTCTTTAATCTTTCAAATTCAGTAATTAAATATAGTTTAAATTCAGGTGAAAGCCAACTGGCAAATTCAAATGCAATATCTGGATGGGCATATGTTCCTAAACTATATTTTCCACTACTTGGAATGATACCAATAGCATTAAATTTTTCTTTCCATCTTTTAGGTGTCATAGTAAATCTATTATATGGAACTTCTTCATTTTTAATTACGTGGGATTCCACGGAATTAAAATTAGGATTATTTATTTCTTCCCATAATGAATAAAATTCAAATGAGTTTTTATTGGACATCCAGTTTCTTATAACACCAGATGGATCTTCTGGATTTGCATATCTTGCTAAATCAGTAAGAGATATATATTCTTTATTATCAATTCTCATAATATTAACTTTTTGTTCTTTTACGATTATTTTTAGCTTGTATATTATTTTTATTCATAAATCATTTCCTTTCTTTTAAATATTTATAGATTTTAATTTTTATTTGAAATTAACAGATAAAAAAAGAACTCAACAATATAATAATGGTTCTTTCTTTTTATATATTATCATAATTATTAAATTTAAGTAAAGAAATTTTTT
>CAYLQC010000028.1:0-6855 GCA_964385785.1 uncultured Muribaculaceae bacterium
ATTAATTAAATAACCCTCCGGTGCTGTAATCTCTTTAAAATAATATGTTCCAAAATTAAGTATAGTTGGACTAGTATGACCGTTACTATCAGTTCTAACTTCCTTAACTAACTCGCCATTTTCAGTATAAATACCAAATATTGCTCCTTCTAAAGTTGCATCTCCTTGACTAGTACTTCCTGTTTCACTATCTTTTTTTATAACTTTGGCATAACCAGTCCCTAAAACATTAAAATCAACAGTTAATTGCACCACATCAATATTTCCTGCTACTACTAAATCTTGATAACTATCATCTATAAAATAAGTTAAATTATTTGCATAATCATAACTTTTCTTTTTTAAAGTAACTACTCCATTTCCTACTTGCACACCTTTAATTACTAAAGAATTATCTACAATTGATGCTAAAACATTTTTAGAATTTACTATCTCATAATCACTTAAAACCCCATTTAAATCATTTAATACTAACTCTTCATTATAATTTAATTCATAACTATTATTTTTAAAACTTGGCATTTTTTGATGTTTACTTACTAAATCTAATACTTCGGCGATTTCTAAAGATACATCTATTTTATTAGAACTTGAAGTATAATACCAATAAGTAGTCCCTGCCTCATCATTTAACAACTTATCCCAAATAAGTCCTTGCACTGCCATATAATATTTTATATCATTATGACCTAAATACCCATATCCATAGTAAGCAAGCATGCTTATATAATCTAATGTATCACTATCTATTTCTACATCAGCACCTAAACTACCATCACCATATATTAAACCATCTTCGATATGGGCACCTGGTTCAATACAATAAGCTGTATTTCCATCAACTGTGTAATACTCTGCATAGTAAGTAGATTCCCCAACTTTTTCAGAAGTATTGTAATATCTCCAAAAACTCACCTCCTCACCATTATAAGTTATAAAATTACTTCCTATTGTACTAGCATTTACCTTTACACTAGAAATTGTTAATCCTAATATAATAGCAAACAACCATTTAAATATATTTTTTAAAATCATTTCTATCGCCTTTCTAACATTTTTAAAAAATAGAGTGAATTAGGAAGAAATAAATCTTCCTAATTCTTAACAATAATTTTTTGATATAATTCTACTGATTGAAGAACCAACCGTACGACCTAAATCTAAAACGGAATTAATTAATCTCGCAATAGAATTTAGCATCGTTGCTGTAATTCCTCCTCCATTTAAATTATATAGTTCTTTTCCTTCTAAACGCATATCATCCACTTCCTTTCCTTAAAACGCGTTTCGTAAAGAGGAACCAATAGCTCTTCCCCATTTTAGTAAGTTGTTTATCGCTTTACATATTGAGTTAATTATCTTATTATATGCTGACCCACCAACTATACTATAAAGGTTTTCTTCTGTTAAATTCATAACTACCTCCTAATTACATTTTAATGGACGAATGAATCCATCTACTACCCCAGCAAGAAAAACTAAAGCTGCTCCAATTGTTGCTAGTATGCCATAGCGAATTGCTCCTCCACTTACTTCTACTAATTCTAATTCTGTTAATTTCATAATTTTTACGACCTTTCTACAATCTTATTGATTATTTTTTTACTTATATTTTCTTTGTTTTCCATAATTTTTAGTTCCACAATTTTTTGATCTTCCCCTAAATATTCTTCTAACTTTAGCGTAACTGTTTGGTACCCTGAGTTTGCACTATCTAAAACGACTTCTCCATACACTTCTTCTAAAACATTGTAACTATTATTATTAATCTTCACAAAATCTATTTCTAAATTTTTATCAGTTGGTAAATAAAACTCTAAAAGACAAATATCTTCACTACAATTAGTTATAGCTTTCGTACTCCAAACATTATAAACTTCTATTTTATAAGTAAATACTATAATACTTATAAGTACTATTACCATACTAGTTATTAAAAACCAACCTTTATGGGCATCTTTATTTAAGTAGTTGAATAGATTATTTTTTAATGCCTCATGCATAAGTTGCCTCCAAAATCATAGACTTTATCGAAATACTCATCATGTTCTTTATGACTAACATAAATAATTGTCTTATCTTTAAAATAGTTCTTAATGTTTTTTATTATTTCAATTTCCAACTCGTTATTTAGTTCACTCAAAGCTTCATCCAAAATCAATATTTGAAAATCATTTAATAAAGCTCTAGCTAAAATGATTCTTTGTTTTTCACCACCCGAAAGATTTATTGAATCTTTTTCTAAGTACGTTTCATAACGCAAAGGTTTTTTACTAACAATACTTTCTAAAAGGCAAAGTTCACTAATCGTTTTTATCTTTTCTTCCGGAATTTCTCGCCCAAGTAACATATTATTCTTAATTGTATCCTGAATTAAATTTTCCTTTTGACTAACATAAGTAATATTTTTTCTTATTGTCTCTAAACTATAATCATTTATACTCACATTTCCTATTTTAATATTACTAGTACTACATTCTTTTAAACGACATATAATTTGACATAGAGTACTTTTACCACATCCACTCGTTCCTTTAAAAAGAACAAACGAATTTTGTTTAATCACCATGTTAAAATCTTTAAAAACACTGGTAAAAGGATTATAAGAAAAATTTAGATTACTAACAGTTATATCACCCGGAAAAAACTCTTGATATCCCACATTTTCTTGCTCTTCTTCTACATTGTAAAAATCATTTAATTTAATCATTTCTACCTTTACATAGTTATAACTCGGTAATATGTTAATTACATTTTTAAAAGGATTTATAAAGAAAATTAATAATGAATCAAATGTAATAAGATTAGCCAGATTTAAATTGCCATTAAGAATTTCCACCATTCCTAAAGCAATTATGGTAAAAGTTAATAATTCCTCTAAAGAATATGTTACACTACTAGCATTCAACACAGTTTTATTTAAATCATATGAACTATGTAAATATTTAAATAACTTATTTTCTAATTTTTTAAAAAGAATTTTCGTTACATTTAAATTTTTCAAAGTTATAAATGAATCAATATCTTCAACCATGTTTTCTTGAAATCCAATTTCACACTCATTTACATCTAGTGCTCTTTTATATAAAAGACGTCCTGAGATTACTCCCCAAACTATATAGACTAAAACAAATAAACAAAGAATAAAAAACAATGTTTTGTCTAAAGAATAAAGAATAATACCCACCGCTAAAGCCAAGATAGAATCTAAGATGATTGTTACTAAGATTTCCGAAAAAACACTTTTAATGTTTTCTAACTCTTTAACCCTAATCATAATCTCTCCTGTTGTTCTATCTTTAATAAAATAATTCGGAAGCGAAAATAAATGACTTAAGAAATCATAATATAACAAACCATCAAAATTTTTATTTAGATAAGTTTTTAACCAATTTCTAAAATAAGATAAACCAATCTTTAACACATAAAGTAATAAAAATAATAATATGAAACTATAAAAAGTCATCTTATCTATTCCATCAGTTATAAAACCTAAACCGATTTTAAAGAAGAAGCCAGTTAAAATGGTTAAAAATGTAAATATCGCCGTTAAGAATAAGATTTTTAAAATAATCTTTTTTTCCTTAAGAAGTATTTTGGTAACTATCGTGAGTAAATGATTTTCGTGATGTAGGTTAGGTATAGAATATTTTGGTGAGAATAGAAGAATGTTTTTTGACCAAATACTTTCGAAATCTTTCTTTGTCATTTTAACTTTACCTTTTGCGGGGTCCATTAAATAGATATCTTTTAAAGTTACTTTATAGATAACTACAAAATGATTAAAATTTTCATGTACCACATGTGCTATCACAGGCATTACAATATCTTTTACTTCATCAATACTTTCTAATTTCATACCAAAAGAATCAAATCCGTATTTCTTAGCTGCCTCTACTAAATGATATGCTGTTGTCCCTTCCCTAGACGTCTGCGTATCAATTCGTAGTTTCTCAATTGGAACGTATCCTTTATAGTACTTAATTATGGAAAGTAAACAACAAACTCCACAATCTTTTAAATCTTGCTGTCTTACTATGAAATCTTTTTTCATATTTTTATCGCCTCCTACATATATATATTCACCGCAAATTGGGAATTTCCTTTTTTTTTCTTGAATTTTTTTTAAAAAATTTTTTCCAAAAATTAAAAAAACGGCTGCAAAGTCCGTTTCCACCTAGGTTTTTTAAAATTTGTTGGTTTACTTTTTATTAACTTTATCTTTACGCGATTTTACACGCCTGTTTTTCCTTTTATCTTTTATCTTTTTCATAAGTTCGAAATATTCTTCATTTTTCTTTCTTAAATCAGGGAAAGATTCCAATAACCTTTTTGGATAAGTTTTATATTTTGCCACTTTCTTCTTAAGTAATTTCTCAACCATTCCCGGAATTTTAGCAAGTTTTTCTTTCTTTAACTCTTCACATATTATTAAACGATTTCGCAAGTTATAAGCAACTATAAAAGAATAAACACAATCAATTAAAAATATAACTAACAAAATAATTGCTACCACATTTAAAGTAAAATTAGAAAAATTACTTAACATACTATCCACAAATGGTTGAATTACATATAAAATAACCAGTGTCCCAAATCCAAATAATAAAGCATTTTGTAAACAAACTCGCCCATTTAAATTCATAGGCATTCCCGTATAATCCCACCATTTATTATGAAATATTTTTTCTAATATAAAACTTGTTATATATTCAATTGAAGTTGTAATTAAAGCCCCTAGTAAAAAAACTAGTACTGGATCACTTTGAAATCTTAATAATAGTAAAATAACTGCTACCGCACCAACCCCGTATATTGGACAATATGGTCCACATAAAAACCCTCTATTTACAAATTTTCTCTCCCTTACACTACAATTTATAACTTCAACAATATATCCAATAAAACTATATATTATAAATAATAAAAAGAAATAAAAAAAATTCATATTCATTTAATACCACCCGCAAAATAATTATATCATTCTAATTAATCTTTGTAAATTGTCATAAAACTCACCAAAACGCATACTAATTAATAAATGGAGATGGTTATTTATGATTAATAAACAAGGTTTATGGTTTATAACATTATTTAGTTTAATATTAATATTAGCAATTTATTATGTAACCGTAAAAGATAATGATTTACTGGCTCTTACGACTAATGAAGAAGAAACTACCGAAGCAACCATTGAAACTGAAGAAGTAAGTATTATCACCTCTTTAAAAGTTGCCGATGAAGAAGAAACTCTAAAAGAAATGGAAAGTTTACAAACTATTTTACTTGATGATACTGCTACTCTTGAAGAAAAAAACGATGCATATAATAATTTACAAAACTTAAATGTCACTAAAGGTGAAGAAGAAACCTTAGAAAAAAAGATTATGAATAATTATAACTTAGATTCCTTTGTTAAAATTAAAAATAATCAAATTGAAGTAACCATTGATAGTAAAGAGCACAATACCACACTTGCTAATAATATTATCAGATTAGTTCAAGAAGAATATGATACTAATATGTATATTGTGGTAAAATTTCAAACTTCTTAGGTCTATTTTTTAACCTTTATTCTAAATCCATCATACACTATAAATAGAAACTAGAAAGAAAGCGAGGATTTATGAAAAAAGGAATATTAACAAATAGAGAACAAGAAGTATTTTCCTTACTTGTTTTAAATAAGTCAACTAAAGAAATCGCCCAAAATTTAGGAATTAGTGAAAAAACCGTTAGAAATCATATTTCCAACACTATGCAAAAACTCGGTGTAAAAGGCAGGGCCCAAGCTGTAGTCGAACTTTTAAAACTTGGTGAAATTACTATCTAAACTTATCTCATCTTAATTGATGGGATTTTTTCATAATTTTTTTATTAAGTCCATAAAATTAATTAGGTGAATTTTGATGTTAAAAAAAAGTATTTTAAAACGAATTGCCATTTCTTCTATTGCTTTACTAATTCTTTTACTAACTTACTTTTTCCCAACAGCTAGTGAATCTAAATATCCCCAAAATGTAACTTTGACAGCCAAAGAAGATTGTTCTCTTTATGTTTTAGATAAAGAAAATTATATCTCAAGAATAACTACCAAAATTACTAGTAATGAACCAATCGAAAAAATAAAAGAAATCATTAATATCTTAACTATTAAAAGTAATGAAAGTACTTATTTGCCTACTAATTTTTATAGTGTTATCCCCCAAAATACCAAAATTATTGATTTAAATTTAGAAAATGGTCTTTTAAAATTAAATTTTAGTAAAGAATTTTTAAACACTACAGAAAACTTAGAACGTAAAATGATTGAAGCAATTACTTACAGTCTAACCGAAATTGAAGGCGTCGATAAAATACTATTATTTGTAGAAGGTACCTCTTTCTTAAACTTACCCTTTAGTCATGAAATATTACCTAACCCTTTAACAAGAGATTTCGGCGTAAATAAAGTTTATGATTTAAATAGTCTTAAAAATACTAATAAAACTACTGTTTATTATGGTAGTAAAACAAACGATTTATTTTATTATATTCCTGTTACTTATATATCTAATCAAGAAGATGAAAAAGTAAAAATTATCATTGAAAAACTAACCTCTTCTCCTCTTTATGAATCTCATTTTATTAGTTACTTACATGCTAATGCTACTTTAACTAACTATGAAATATTAGAATCAAGTATCAAACTTAGTTTTAACTCTTATATACTTGATAATTTAGAACAATCTACTATTTTAGAAGAAGTTCAATACATGATTTATTTATCAGTTAAAGATACTTATCATATAAATACCGTAGAATTTTCTATTGAAAATAACGAAGATACTATAAATTTAATAATGAATTAAAATA
>CAYLQC010000029.1:0-6757 GCA_964385785.1 uncultured Muribaculaceae bacterium
GGCATTCCATCTTGCTGCTACATCACAGTTAGAAGAATAAGGTAAAGGATCTGGTAGTTCAAGACGCATTATCATTGGTATTTTAAAAGCTGAACCAAAACCAACACAACTACCCGGCTGTAAAGTTTTTTGCTTTTCGATAACATCTTGAGATATATTAGGTAACATTTCTTCTATATATTTTATATCTTTAGGGTGAGTCATTTTAAATATTAAGAAGTTAGATACTTGGGATATAACGGTTTCGGATATTTCTACGGGTCTTTGACTAATTATACCTAGTAAAACACCATATTTTCTACCCTCTTTAGCTATTCTTTCAAAGATATTATAACCAATTAAATAAGTATCATTATCTTTTTGAATATAACGGTGAGCTTCTTCTAAAAATAAATGAAAAGGAATAGTTGCTCTTTGTTTTAAGTTCTTAGCAAATTCAAAGAAAAGTCTTGACATGATTTTAACAATTACTTTAGCATAGGTATCATCAACATCTTCTAAGTTTATATTAATTATTTGGGCTTTTTTATTATTTTTAACAACTAAACTACTAACATATTTATCTAGTGGTATATAGCCTTCATTAGTAAAATAACTACCTACTTTAGTATTTAAAATAGTATTTAAACGAACTTTTAAAATAATGGCATCATCATATAAGTTAGCATTGTTTTGAAAACCTTCACTAATCATAGTAAATTCTAAAGCTTTAGCAAAATCAGCTAAAGAATAATTATAAGTAGCAGGTTCAGGCATCTCTTCATAAGAATCTTTAATATGATTTAAAATATAATCAGTAATTAAAACACTTTCACCAAAGTTACCATTAGAATCAATTTCAAAACATTCACTAAATGTTCTCGTGTAACCAAGACCGGCGATAGTACTATCAAAATTAAATTCGTTAGTATGACATACTTCAATGATTTGGAATACTTCATTTTTTTTACGAGCTGTAGTTTGATTACTAAATAATATGGCAAGTAAAGCTTTAGCTATTAAATGGTTTTTGTATTGATTAGATTCGGCACTATCTTGACTAAATATTTTAGCTAAACGAATAGTTCTTTCCAGGATAGGAAGTTGGGAATGGGAGGTACATTGGAGTAATAAGGCATAGTCATCTAGATTTAGTAAATTAACGGGTATTTTTAGTAAGAAGTCATCGGGATCGGTTGGATTAGTGGTAATAAATTTATAATTATAGTTAGGGTTTATTTTATTAATACTACCAAAGGCATTTTTATATTCACCATAAGCATCAAAAACAAAGATATTGGCATTATAAGATAACATATTAGGGTTTTGGAATAAGTTTTGGACAATTCTTGCAACACCACAAGATTTACCACTACCAGTATTACCAAATATACCAACATGATTAGATAAAAAAGCATTAATTTCCGGACAAACTTTATAATCTTTATAAATAGCATTAGTTCCTAAGATAAAAGAATGATTACTTTCTACACCAACTAATTCTTTTAGTTCTTCATTATTAATTATTCTGATAGTTGAAGATAAAAGAGGTTTTCTAATTACACCATTTACATAGTGATTATTTATATATTCACCTAAGAAACGAATTTTAATTTCATCTTTATTAAATTCGGTGACTTCGCCAAGAATTCTTTGGTCAGGCGCTTCGAAAATAACATTACTATTCATTAAATCGGTTGCAGCCTCGCCACCAGTATTTTCAATATAAGCAATAGATTCCCCAATATATTTTATTTTTCCAAACATTAATGACACCTCTTTTTATACTAAATTAAGTTTATCATAAACTAGGTAGTTTTACCACTGTAAATTTCATACCAAGATTTTAAATTATCGGCACCAGAGGTAATTAAACTTTGAATTAAACTCCAAGTTATGGAAAATGCTTCTTTCATATCTTGAAAATCATTAGTAGCTTGAAGGCATAAATCTTCATCATAAGTACAGATTTTAGTCGTAAGATTTAGGTAAGTTGTGATTATTTTATTTTTTATACCAGTGTAGACTTTACTAGTAGTATTAGAAATACTTTCTTTATAACCAGGCAAAATGGTTTCAATTTTACTATCAATAGTTAAGGCTAGTTTTAAAACTTCTAACTTGGCTTTAGTAGTTAAATCATTAAAAGTATAGCCTTTAATAGTACCATTATAAAAAAGAAAATCAACAATTGTAATAAATCTTTCTTTTAATTCTTCTTTAAAACTTTCATTACTGGCTTGATTATTAGTTTCATTTAAATAAGTAACGACTTCAGTATCAGCATTTTTAGTTTTAGTATTATCATTTGTAATAGTTGTATCGGTGCTAGTAATAGTATTAATTGTTTCATTTTCGGTAACAGTTTCAATATTTGTTTCAACACTACTACCAATGTTATAATCTTCACTTGGTGTTTCAATTAGGTATTCGTTAGTATTTTCATCTTCAATTATAATATAGTCACTACCTTTATCAGTTATAGTACCATTTACAATATTGTTTTCTGTTTTGTTTTCAGTTTTTAAAATAGTAAATAACCAAATAAGAATAAAGATAAGGATAATAAGACCTATAACTTTATAAATAGTACTAATTCGGAAGTTTTTAAAAAAATTAATTTTATTTAAAAAGTTTTTTATTTTTTCCATAATTCATCACGAGTAAATTATAGCATTTTTTTAAGATAAAAAAAAGAAATTAACTTAATAATTTCGTTAAAATCTCTTTAGTTAAGATAGGGTTTGCTTTACCTTTAGTATTTTTCATTACTTGACCAACAAAATAGTCAAATAAGTTATTTTTACCATTTTTATATTGTTCTACTTGGGATTTATTATTATCTAAAATTTCTTTAATTATTTTTTCTAATTCTTCTTGGTTAGATATTTGAGCATTATCTTTACTAATATAAGTAATTGGTTCTTTTTTTTCGGTAATAGATTTTAAAAATATTTCTTTAGCTTGTTTAGTAGATATAGTACCACTTTTTATATTATCAATAATTTGTTTTAAAAGAGTTGGTGTTAGATAAAAATCTTTAATATCTAAATCATTTCTATTTATTTCACCAAGAATTTGCGTAGTTAACCAGTTACAAGCGGTTTTGGCATCAATTCCTAAATCTAGACAATTTTCAAAGTATTCGGCATAGGCTTTTTCTTTTACTATGACACTAGCATCATAATTATTTAAACCATATTCTTTAATATATTTTTGTTTACGTTCATAAGCAAGGGGTGGAATACTTCTTTTTATTTCTTCTAACCAAGAGGCATCTATTTTAAATTTCGGAATGTTTGGATCAACAAAGTATTTATAGTCAATAGCATCTACTTTACTACGCATGTAGATAGTAGTAGCAGAATCTTCATCCCAACGTCTAGTTTGTTGTTCCATTTTATCATATTCGCCATTTTCTTTTAATTTTGTTTGGCGGTTTATTTCATAGTTTATAGCATCTCTTACGCCACCAAAAGAGTTTACGTTTTTGACTTCAACTTTAGTTCCCCAGTTTTCTTCTTTTGTCTCGTCTAAAGCAGAATCCATAATTGAAACATTGACATCACATCTTATTTGACCTTTTTTGGAATCAGCATCAGATATTTCGGCGTATTGATAAATACTACGCATTTGTTCTAGGAATAAGACAGCTTCTTCAGCACTATGCATATCTGGTTTTGTTACGAGTTCTAATAAAGGAACGCCAGCTCTATTATAGTCAATATTACTAGTGGAAAAAAAGTGATCAAGACTTGCTGCGTCTTCTTCTAAGTGAATGTTATCAATACCTACTCTAAATGTTGTTTCATCGGGTTTTTCAATATCAATATAACCATCCATTCCGACACAATCTTCGGGAGGGTTTTGGGTTATTTGATAGTTTTTGGGCATATCTGGGTAGTAATAGTTTTTTCTTTCAAAGTACAAATACTCTGGTTGGCGACAATGGAGGATCATACTAGCCATTAAAGATAGTCTTACCGCTTCTTTATTAACAACGGGTAGTGTTCCAGGGAATCCCATATCTAGAGGTCTTACATTAGTATTAGGTAATTCACTATAAGAATTTTTAGCGGAAGAGAAAACTTTAGAGTTAGTTTTACTTACTTCACAGTGCATTTCTAAACCAATTTTAGCAATATATTTAGTCATGAGATACCTCCTTAGCTATTTGATTTTTATAGTTCATAGAGTCTTCTAAATTATAAGCAATATTTAAAACGTTTTCATCATCATAACAGTTTCCGGTAATATTTACGCCGACGGGTAAGTTATTTATAAAACCGTTTGGAATAGTAATTGAGGGAAAACCACCAAAGTTACCAATTTGTAAGTGTTCTTCTAATATTTGGGTATTATTATCTAAGATATCATTTGAGCCTTTTAAAGGTTTAGCAGGACCAGTGCCAACTGGTAATATAACAGCATCATAAGTTTTAAAGATATCTTTCCAAGCATCAACTAGTAATCTTCTTACTCTTTGCGCATTTTTAAAGTATCTTTCTTGATTTTCTTTTTGTAAGACATAAGAACCAATTACAAATCTTCTTTTAATTAATGGGGAAAAACCTTTTGTACGATGATCTTTTATCATATCGATATAGTTATCACCTTTACCTCTTGGGCCAAAGATAATACCAGTTAAATTGGACATATTGCTTGTTGCCTCCGCACAAGATATTACAACATATACTGATGCTAAAGCATTTAGAAGAACTTCATCAACGGAGACTTCAGTTACGCTATATCCAATACTTTTACAAATATCGATAGTTTTTTGAAAGTTTTTTAAATGTTCTTGTAGTTCTTTGGTGGCATCTTTATATCTATTTGGATCAGCAATTTCTTTAATATAACAGAGTTTTTTAGAAGAATTATCTTTTTTACAAGCATCAAGTAAATGAATATTACTTGAATCCCAAGATGTCATGTCATTTTCATCAAGACCTTTCATGGTATCAACAACAATAGCAGCATCACGAACGTTACGCGTTAAAACACCACAGTGATCAAGACTAGAGGCAAAAGGAAATAAGCCATAACGGGAAATCATACCATAAGTTGGTTTATACCCTACTATACCACAGTAAGCCGCCGGTTTTCTAATGGAGTCACCGGTATCACTTCCTAAGGCATAAGGATAAACGCCGCTTGCAACAGCGCAGGCTGAGCCGGATGAGGATCCCGCACACATTCTGGTTTTATCCCACGGATTTAATTGAGGACCAGTATGCCCAGTAGTACCAGTACCACCCATACCAAATTCATCCATCGCCGTTTTATTTACTTTAACAGCTCCAGCGTTATTTAAATTAACAAGCGCCGTAGCATTAAAGAAAGGAACATAATCTTTTAAAGTATTAGATGAACCAGTTGATAAAATATCTTTAGTTGAATAGTTATCTTTTACACCATAAGGAATACCTGATAATAAGTTATCGGTAACTTCACTACCTTTAGCATCATCTAAAATCGTTACAAAAGCATTATATTTTTTGCCTATTTCATGACTACGTTTTAAGGACTCGGCAACTAATTCGTCACTAGTAATTTTTTTATTAATTAATAATTCGTGTAGTTCTTCAATTGATAATTCATTATAATTCATGTTTTCACCTACCCTACTACCTTTGGAACTTCAACTTCACGGCCATCTACATCATCACAGTTCTTAAGTAAGTCTTCAATTGGAATAGATTGTTCTACAACATCTTCTCTTAAAGTATAAGTAAAATCATCTAGACAATGAGTCATAGGTTTTACTTTATTAATATTGGGAATTTGATTTACTAAGTCTAAGTTATGATCAATTATTTCGAATTCGTCTAGAACCATTTTATTTTCTTCTTCGGTTAAACCAATTAATAATTTATCGGCATAACTATCAACTAATTCTTTGGTAAATTTAGACATTTTTATCACGCTCCACTACTTTGATACCTAGTTCTTCTAATTGGCTTGCCGATACAGGACTAGGAGAAGAACTCATCAGGTCACTTGCACTTTGAGTTTTAGGAAAAGCGATAACATCTTTAATATTATCAGTACCAGTAAGTAACATAGTAAATCTTTCTAAACCAATTGCTAAACCAGCATGAGGAGGAGCACCATATTTGAATGCTTCAATAAAGAAACCAAATTTATTTTTGATATCTTCTTCAGTTAGACCTAGAGCATCAAAAACAATTTTTTGAGTTTTAGGGTTATGGATACGAACAGAACCACCGCCTAGTTCATAGCCATTTAAAACAATATCGTAAGCAATACTTAAACAATTTTCTTTATCATTTTTAACCATATCTAAATCAGCTGGCATTGTAAAGGGGTGATGCATGGCTTTATAACGTTTTTCTTGTTCACTATATTCAAACATCGGAAAATCAACAACCCATAAGAAGTTAAGTTTATCTTTATCAATTAAATTAAGATCATTTGCAATTTTTAAACGTAAGGCTCCTAGAGCATCATAAACAACCTTTTTCTTATCAGCAACTATTAAAATTAAATCGTTATTGGTAATATTATAAGTTTTTTTCATAAGTTCTAGTTTTTCGTCTTCTAGATTTTTTGCAATTACGCCGTTAAATTGGTCATTATCGTATTTTAACCAAGCAAGACCTTTAGCACCATAAATTTTAACGAAATCAGTTAAGTGTTCAACATCACTTCTGGAATATTTATCACCATTATTTTTAACAATTAAACATTTAACAATTCCGCCATTATCAATAGCATTTTTAAAGACATTCATATTAGTATCTTTTAAAATCTCTGT
>CAYLQC010000030.1:0-6754 GCA_964385785.1 uncultured Muribaculaceae bacterium
AATCTGTCTGGGAACACCAGAATATATATTAATGACTTGTCAAAAAGTCATTTTTATAAACCAAATATTAAGCATTTCATAAGATAAAAAAGATAGGTGTCTTTTCCTATCTGTTTATTATTATAAATACAGTTTAGTTATATTGGCTTTAACACTTACTATATTTCTTCTTTTAATTCCTTTATAACTTGTTCAAGTGTGTATCTTTTAGTAGTACTTTGCATTTCATTCTCTGCCTCTTCTAATTTTTCAGATACATAGTCATTCCAATCAACACATTTCTTTGTAACATCAAAAGAAACATTTTTACTTTCTGATTTTTCATTATCATTAAATATCATTTTTATCACCTCCTAAATACAATGATTTCTAATTACTTATATTTTCTTCAGCCTTTATAGGTTCAGAAATTCCCACTCCCGTATTAGGATACTTAGAAGAATATAAAAGATCAGTTAAATATAAAACACTTAATACAATACAAATAATAACTTTAATTTTCGGTTTAATTTTACTAAAAATACTATCTAAAAACGGTGCAATAAAATATATAAAAGCACAACTACCTATTCCAAATACTAATAAACCCTCTAAACAAATTCGGCCATTAAGATTTAAAAAGAAACCATCATAATCCCACCATCTTGCTTGTTTAAACGTTTCTAAATACCAAGACGTACCATATTCAATAATACCACTTAAACCCATTGATAATATAAAAGTTAAAACAGGGTTATTACGAAATTTTTTTAAAATTATTAATACTGCTAATAAACCCCAACCATATATATGTAACCATGGACCATGTAAAGTACCTCGATTTACAAAAGAACCAAATTGGAATAAATGCAGTCCTACTTCCCAAAGCCAACCTATAATACTCGCCGTAAAAAACATTAAAACTAAAGAAGTAAAAGAATATTTTTTGTTATAGTCGGTATTTAACCATTTATGAGAGGTTTCTTTATAAAGATAAGCATTAGCAGGATATAATAAACCATTTTTTTCTAGTAAATCATCCTTTAAACTATCAGCATTTAAAAGTCTGTTTTCTTTAGCTAAAATTCTAACTTGCATATAATATTCCGCTTTTATTGTTGCTTCATAAGGAATAGCATAAATTATACCTATTAAATGAAAACTAACAAAATCTAATATTTTCCAACCTATTAAAGATAAATCAATTTTAAATAACTTCCATTTATACCCATCCATCATCTGTTTAGATAACAAAATGGCATTTTTACCTGAAATCTCGGGATTTTCTGCTAAAATATAAGGAACTAAATAATAAGAATAATGTTTAATAAAACCCCCAACAATTGTTAAATACCACAAAGCATTTAAAACACTTTTTAAAAACATTGTAAAAGTAATTTTTTTTAATTTCTTAATTCTAAATGGTAATAACATTCTTTTAAAATTAGTTTTCGTATAGTTTCTATTTTCTAAAAAAAATCTTGCTTTAGCAACAATTAAAGTATTTCTTACTAAAAACCAATATATAAATGAAAGAATCGCTCCTAAAAAAATAATAATACTGGCCCACAAACGATCATGAAATATTAATTGATTTAAAGAATTTAATAAACCAAAAATAAAACTACTCGAATTAGTCACTGAATTAAATATATTAGCAAGTATTCCTCTTGTTGGTTTATAATTAGTAAATATATTAGTTATATTAGTAACTTTTGTAATTGTTTCATTAATAATTTGTAAATTTATTGAAGTAAGAAGTGGGGAAGTAATAGCAATATTAGGTAAAGGTATCGTATTTTTTAAAGTTTGAAAATTATACTTTAAAGTTCCAATCATTAAAGAAACAAAAAAACTAACAGCCACACATCGCCAGTAATTTTTCTTTAATGATTTTTTAGCATTTTTTTTAATCTCTTTTATACTACTCATAACTACTCCCAACATTAAGAATATACTATCTTTTTTTCCTATATTTGTCAAATTAAACAACTTTTTTAGTAGTTGACATATAATAATGATAGAGATAAAATGGTTAAGTGCCTAACAAAAAGGTGGTAGTTATGGAATATGTTATTTATGAAGTAAAGAGGTTAGAAATTTTAATAAGTAAAAAAATGTTTTTAATATCTAAACACGAAAAAGTCTTAAACCCTCCTAGTCCCTTACAATTTAAAATACTAAATTATTTATTTAATAATAAAGGTTTAGAAGTCAAACAAAGTGATTTAGAAAAATCTTTAAAAGTTTCTAGAGCAACAATCTCAGAAGTATTAAATACAATGGAAAAAACTAATCTAATTAAAAGAGCCAGTAGTATTAAAGATGCTAGATGTAAAATAATTACTCTAACTAAAGAAAGTAAAAAACGTTTTTTAGAAATGAATATTATTAGTAAAAAAATAAACGAAATTCTTATTAAGAATTTAAAACCTAATGAAATTAAAACCTTCTTAAAAATCTTAGAAAAAATGCAAAATAATTTAAATGAAATAGAAAGTGATGATTAAAATGATAAAATTATTTAAATATTTAACTAAAAAAGATATATGTTATA
The DNA here is from genome assembly GCA_964385785.1 of uncultured Muribaculaceae bacterium. Classification (GTDB taxonomy): domain Bacteria; phylum Bacillota_I; class Bacilli_A; order RF39; family UBA660; genus MGBC108787. Next base: position 2,537 of record CAYLQC010000030.1, read on the forward strand.
TCTTAATATGTGTTGGTTTAATTGCTTTTCAAGTTTGGTTAGACTTAAAATTACCAGATTATATGAGTAATATAACCACCCTTTTACAAACTTCCGGAACTGAAATAAAAAGTATTTTAGAACAAGGTGGCTACATGCTACTATGTTGTTTAGGAAGTCTTGTCTCTTCAGTATGTGTTGGTTACTTAGCAGCCACTATTTCTTCTAGTTTTTCCCTAACTTTAAGAGAAAAAATATTTAATAAAGTTGAAGACTTTGGTATCGCCGAAATTAAAAAATTTCAAACTAGTAGTCTAATAACTAGAACTACTAACGATGTTGTCCAAATGGAAATGCTAATTGCCATGGGTATGCAAATGATTATTAAAGCCCCTATAATGGCTGTTTGGGCTGTATCAAAAATCTTAAATAAAAGTTTAGAATTAAGTATTCTAACCTGTTCTTGTGTTGCTGTATTACTTCTAACTATTATTATCATAATGATTATTGTTTTACCAAGATTTTCTCTTGTTCAAAAACTAATTGATAAAGTAAATGAAGTAACTAGAGAATCTCTAACCGGTGTTCGGGTTATCAGAGCTTTTAATGCTGAAAAATATCAAGAAAATAGATTTAATAAAGTCAATGAAGATTTAACTAATACGCAATTATTTAACCAAAGAACTTTTGCTTTTATGATGCCAGTTATGAACTTTGTAATGAACTTTTTATCTTTAGGAATTTACTTTGTTGGAGCAATACTAATTGAAAAATCTTTAATGGTTGATAAACTATCAATTTTTAGTAATGTTGTTGTATTTACAAGTTATGGTATGCAAGTTATAATGGCTTTCTTAATGTTAGCAATGATTTTTATGATTATCCCTAGAGCCAATATCTCAGCTAGAAGAATAAGAGAAGTACTAGACTCTGATATATCTATTAAAGACGGTAATTTTAACGGTCAAACAAGTGAAGTAGGAACAGTAGAATTTAAAAACGTATCTTTTAAATACCCTGATGCTGATGAATATTTATTAAAAGATATATCTTTTAAAATAGATAAAGGAGAAACGGCAGCTTTTATCGGTCTTACTGGTAGTGGTAAATCAACTTTAATAAACTTAGTACCAAGATTTTATGATGTAACTGACGGTGAAGTATTAATAGATGGTATAAACGTTAAAGACTATAAACTAAAAGACTTACATAAAAAAATTGGTTATGTTGCCCAAAAAGCTTTTATGTTCGATTCAACTGTTAAAGAAAATATCTTATATGGTGATAATACCGATGAAAATATTTTAGATAAAGCTATTGAAATATCTCAAGCTAAAGAATTTGTTGATAACTTAGAGGGAGGAGTAAATGCTCATATTGCTAGAGGTGGCACCAATGTCTCTGGTGGTCAAAAACAACGTTTGGCAATTGCCAGGGCAATAGCTAGAAACCCTGAAATTTATATCTTTGATGATTCCTTTAGTGCCTTAGACTTTAAAACTGATGCTACATTAAGAAGTGAACTAAAAAAATACACTAAAGATAGTACTAGTTTAATTGTTGCCCAAAGAATAGGAACAATCATTAATGCTGATAAAATAATAGTTTTAGATCAAGGTAAATGTGTGGGTATTGGTTCCCATCAAGAACTATTAAAATCATGCCCAATTTATAAAGATATCGCCTTATCTCAATTATCAAAGGAGGAGTTAGAAAATGCCTAGAAGAGGACCAGGAACCAATGAAAAAGCCAAAGACTTTGGTAAATCAATCAAAAGATTATTTAAAAATTTAAGTAAATGGAAATTTATTATGGTTATTGCTATTATCTTAGCCATGACTAGTTCGATTTTCTCCCTTATTTCTCCTAATAAACTATCTGATATAACAGATACTATTACTAAAGGTATTACTCCTAACGAAGAAGTATTAGAAACCCTTATAACTAAAATAAGTGATAACTTTACTAATCAAGAAGTATTACAAAATAAAATTCAAACTATTTTAGAAAGTCCAGATATTTCACTAGAAGATAAATTAAAGTTGCAAAATGTTTTAATAAACATAAATAATCAAACTGATGAAGAAAAATATAATACCTTTTTATCTTTACCAAGTAATATTTTAAATATCTTAATGCCTTCTTTTGAAGTTGATAATGTTACAATTGATACTAATACCCAAATCGAAACCTTAAAAGTCTTAAGTACTATGGATAGTACTGATACTAATAGTATTTTAGAGTCTTTAGATAAATTACCAGAAACTGTAGGAAATTTAGTAAAACCTAAAATGGATATGGATCTTATTAAAGATATCGCCTTATTTTTATTAATTCTTTATATAATTAGTTCAATATTTGGTTACATTGAACAATTTAGTCTAAGTACAGTATCTAATCGTTTTGCCCAAACCTTAAGAAGTAGTATATCTCAAAAAATAAATAAACTACCTCTTAAATACTTTGATAATCACGAAATGGGTGATATCTTAAGTAGAGTAACTAACGATGTCGATACCATTTCTCAAAACTTAAATAATAGTTTAGCCAATTTAGTTTCTGCTGTTACCTTATTTATTGGTTGTATAGTTATGATGTTTTATACTAATGGTACAATGGCTATAACAGCCATCCTATCTTCTTTAATTGGTTTCCTTTTCATGTCTTTAATATTAAGTAAAAGTCAAAAATACTTCAATCAAAAACAAACTGAACTAGGTAACTTAAACGCTCATATTGAAGAAATTTATTCTGGTCATACCATTGTTAAAGCCTATAACGGTGAAGAAAAAGCCAAAAAAGAATTTAATCGTCTTAACGAAAGCCTTTATAACTGTAATCAAAAAAGTCAATTCCTATCTGGTCTTATGCCATCTTTAATGAACTTTATCGGTAACTTTGGTTATGTTGCTGTTTGTGTTGTTGGAGCTTACTTAGTAATAAATGATATAATAACTTTTGGTGTAATTGTTGCTTTTATCGTTTATGTTAGATTATTTTCTTCCCCTTTATCTCAAATTGCTCAAGCTATGAGTTCCTTACAATCTTCTGCTGCAGCATCAGAACGAGTTTTTGAATTCCTAGACGAACCCGAAATGGATAATCAAAGTAATATAACTAAACAATTAGATAATTCTAAAGTAAGAGGTAATATTGAATTTAAAAACGTTCATTTTGGTTATGATCCTAAAAAAGTTATTATTAAGGACTTTAGCATCAATGTAAGTAACGGTAAAAAAGTAGCTATTGTTGGTCCTACCGGAGCTGGTAAAACAACTTTAGTAAACTTACTTATGAAATTCTATGAAATAAATTCCGGTGATATTTTAATCGACGGTATATCTATAAAAGAACTATCCAGAGAAAATATTCACAGTTTATTTACAATGGTTTTACAAGATACTTGGCTATTTGCTGGAACAGTAAGAGAAAATATTAAATTTAATAGAAGTGATGTAAATGATCAAAAAATATGGGAATCTCTACATACTGTAGGAGTAGACCATTTTGTTAAAACTTTACCAGGTGGCCTAGATGCTATGATTGATGATAGCGAATCAATTTCTCAAGGTCAAAAACAATTACTAACTATTGCTAGAGGTATGGTTGAAGACTCACCATTCTTAATTCTAGATGAAGCAACTAGTAATGTTGATACTAGAACTGAAGAATTAGTTCAAATGGCAATGGATAAACTAACAGAGGGAAGAACTTCATTTATTATTGCTCACCGCCTTTCAACAATTAAAAATGCTGATATAATCTTAGTTATGAAAGACGGCAATATTGTAGAGCAGGGTAGTCATGAAGAATTAATCAATAAAAATGGTTTCTATGCTGAATTATATAATGCTCAATTTACTAAAGAAAATAGTTAAGTTGCAAACTTTGTCGAACGATTTTTATTGCAATTTATCTTCTTAACTTTATAATAGAAACCATTGTTAGTTAATTAACTAACAATATTACTCCTTATCTTACCTACTAACTATTAATTATTCTTTTTTTAAGTAAAACCTCATTCTAAAAAGCATAATAAGGAGTAAAAAAAGTTCTTAGCAAAACGTTAAGAACTTTTTTAATAACTTACTATTGTCGAACTTTGTCGACCACTTTTTCTTGCTTTCTTATATTTTATTTTTATAATAAATAACGTGTTGTTAGTTATAGTTTTATGGTTCTTTCAATCTTTTTCGTACCCAATTCTATTTCTAACAACACAACTATTTTTTTCTTTT
>CAYLQC010000031.1:0-6099 GCA_964385785.1 uncultured Muribaculaceae bacterium
TGAAAGTGAAAATATCGAAAATATTGTAGAAGACTATTAATCATAAGTCTTTTTTATTTTTAATAAACTCTTTTAAAATCTTAGTAAGAGCTCTTTTTTCAATTCTTGAAACATAACTTCTAGAAATTCCTAACTCCTTAGCTATTTCTTTTTGGGTTTTCTCTTTTTTATTTAAAAGTCCATATCTTTTTATAATAATCTCTTTTTCCCTACTATTTAAAACTTTTAAATATTCTTTTAATAATAAAATATTTTCCTTAGTTTGTAAAATATCTCCAAAATCCGTAGTATTATCCTTTAAAACATCTAACAAATTAATCTCATTTCCATCTTTATCATACCCAATCGAATCATTTAAAGAAACATCTTTTTCTCTTTTTTTATTACTTCTAAAATACATTAATATCTCATTTTCAATGCATCTTGCTGCATATGTTGTAATTTTGGTTTTCTTACTATCATTATAAGAATCAATTCCCTTAATTAAGCCAATTGTTCCAATACTAATTAAATCATCTTGACTAACCATTTTATTTTCAAACTTCTTAACAATATGAGCAACTAATCTTAAATTATGTTCAATTAATTTATCTCTTGCTTCCTTATCATTATTTTGTAATCTCTTAATCATTTCTTTTTCTTCCTCTTCACCAAGAGGCATCGGGAATACATTTTTTGAATAACTTCCCGTAAAAAATAACATATCTTTTACTAAATTTAAAATAGTTAAAAACATAAATTCACTTCCTAAATAAATTTATGTTATTTTTTTAAAATTATCAATTTAACCAGTTGTTTATTTCTTCTAATAATGTTATTCTATCTACAAGTAGTTGTAGAAAGGAGAACAATGAATTCAAATTTTGAACCATTTATCATTGATTTTTATGGTTACAAAGTAAACGGTTATTGGAATACAACTAAAAAAGAAGCCTACTACTATGTTATTGACCTAATCGCTGCTTTAGCTGAATGTGATATAAAACAAGCTAAAATCTATTGGGAACGCCTTAAACCAATACCTGATGAACGCGTCGAAAAAATATTAAAAGAACGTAATACTCTACGTAAAAAAATTTCTAAAATAGTTGGTAAAAATGAAGTAATAGGTATTCAAGGTATGTTTACCCTAACTGAATTTTTCCCAAGTCCTAACTGTATTCCTTTAAGACTAAAATTACTAGATGAATTAGGTAAAAAATTTCTTTATGATGAAGAAGATTAAAAAATAGATAAATTTTTAGTATTTTGTGCTATACTTAAATTACGAGGTGAACTATGGATAATTTTATACCTGATTTATACCAAAAAAGTATCTTTGATATTGATTATAAATCTTTAATATCTCGAGGAATTAAATGTATCTTATTTGATTTAGATAATACAATTGCTCCATTACAAATGAAAAAACCTGATGATGCCCTAAGAGAATTATTTGCTGATATCGAATCTTTAGGCATTAAAGTTATAATCATGTCTAATTCTAATAAAGAAAGAGTAAGACCTTTTAAAGAAAAATTAAATGTCGACTCTAGTTTTCATAGTCATAAACCTTTTAAGAAAAAATATAAAAAAATCATGAATATTTATAAGTTTAATTCTTTTGAAATAGCTTGTGTAGGAGATCAATTACTAACTGATATACTAGGTGCTAATAAAATGAATTTCTTAAGTATTTTAGTAAGTCCTTTAAGTAATTATGATCAATTTGGTACAAAAATTAATCGTTTCTTCGAACGTCGTATATTTAATATCTTAAAACGTAAAGGTTTATTTGAAGTAGGTAATTATTATGAGTAAATGTCTTGGTTGTGGAGTAGAACTACAAACTACTAATCCCGATTTCCTTGGTTATATACCGGAATCTAAATTAAAAAATAAACTATGCGTTCGTTGTTTTAAAAAAAATAACTATAACAAATTACAAGAAGTAGATCTTGACTATACTAACCAAATAATTGATTTAGTTACCAATTCTAAAACATTTTGTTTTTTCTTAATCGATATCTTAAACTTCAAAAATGAATATCTTAATACCTTTTTAAATATTAAAAATCCTAAATGTTTAATAATTAGTAAAGTTGATATCTTACCTAAAAATATTCGTTATCAAAATATTAAAACTTGGTTAGAAAAAACCTATAAAATAAATTCTCCTATCTTATTTATTAGTGCTAAAACAAATTTTAATATTAATTCTCTAACTAAAATAATGGCTGAATATCACCAAAATAAAGCTTTTGTTCTAGGCTATACTAATGCTGGTAAAAGTACACTTTTAAACTCTCTAACTTCAAGTAATTTAACAACTAGTCATCTTCCTAATACTACTTTAGGTCTTATAAAAATTTCTTTAAACAATAATTATACCGTTATTGATACCCCAGGTTTAATATCCAAAAACGATAATTATCAAAAATCTTTATTAGAAAAAATGGCTAAAACTAAATATTTAAAACAATATACTTATCCTTTAAAAAAGAAAACTTCTCTTGTTATTGATAAATACTATTTTCAAGTAGAAGAAGATACTACTTTAATTATTTATACTAGTCCCTATATTTCTTTAAAAAAAGTATATAAAGATTCTTTAATAAATAAAAAAAGTTCTATTATAACCTTAGATAAAGAAATGTTACTTATTCCTAATATTGGTTTCTTAAGAGTTACTAAAAAAACCCAACTTAGTATTTATCCTAAACTAACAGATTTAATTATAGTCCCTGATTTATTCATTTGTAAGGAGTAGTTGATTATGAGTAAAATTAAAATAATGAGTGAAAATCTTGCTAACAAAATTGCTGCTGGTGAAGTTGTTGAAAAAATATCCAGTGTTGTAAAAGAACTATGCGAAAATAGTATAGATGCCCAAGCTAAAAATATCTATATTACTTTAGAAAACTCCGGATTTAAATCTATCTCGGTTTTAGATGATGGTATCGGTATGGATAGGGAAGATGCCCGTCTTGCTTTTTTACGACATGCAACTAGTAAATTAATTCGTGATGATGACTTATTCTTTATTGACACTTTAGGTTTTAGAGGAGAGGCCTTACCCTCTATTGCCAGTGTATCTAAAGTTACCTTAGAAACTTGTGCTAAAGATATTGGTACTCATTTAGAAATAAAAGACGGCCAAATAATTAAAGAAGAAAATGCTCCATCTAGAATTGGTACTAATATCACTGTGAGGGATCTATTTTATAATACGCCAGCTCGACTTAAATATTTAAAAAGTGAAGCATCCGAACTTGCTAGTTGTACCTCTTTAATTGAACGTCTTGCTCTTTCTCATGATAATATTGCTTTTACCTTAGTTAATAATGACAATACTTTAGTAAAAACCACCGGCAGTGGTAACTTACATAAATGTATTCATGAAATATATGGTCTTAATGTATCTCGTAATATGTTAGAAATAAAGAATAGTAATGATGACTTTGACTTATATGGTTATATTTGTAAACCGGAAATCTTAAAATCAAATCGTAACCATTTTATCACAATTGTAAATGACCGAGTTATTAAAAATTATGACATTAATAAAGCTATAAATGATGCTTATTATACTTATAAACCAGATACTAAATTTCCCATTGTTGTTTTAAAAATTAATACTGATCCCACCCTTTTAGATGTTAATATCCATCCCACTAAACAAGATATCAAACTCTCTAAAATAGAAGTATTATATGATTTAATTTATAATACAATTAAAGATTGTTTATATCAAAATCTCTTAATACCTAATGCTATTAAAAAACCCGAATATAACGAAATAAAAGATGAATATGTTAAACACTTCATTAAAGAAGAAGAAAAACAAAGTGATTTATATCACCCTAGTAATCAAACAACCTTTGATTTATCACCTAATGAAGAAAAAGAAGAACCTGTTGTTTTAAACGAAAGTATTAAAAAATTAGTTTTATACCCAATTGGTGTTGCCCATGGTACATACATCATCGCCCAAAATGAAGAAGGTCTTTATTTAATTGATCAACACGCAGCTCAAGAAAGAGTAAACTATGAAAGGTATTTAAAAGCTTTAAAAGAAAAAAAACTAAGTACAACATCCTTATTACTGCCGATTACTATTGAATTATCTCCTAGTGAATTTTTAACTATTAAAGAGCATTTAGATCTTCTTTTAAATATGGGTTTTGGTATTGAAGAATTTGGGGTAAATACCTTTATATTTAAAAGTCATCCTACTTGGTTAAAAGAAGGTTACGAAGAAGAATCAATTCATAAAATTTTAGATATTATAATTAAAAACCATGGCGATTTTGATCCCGTTAAATTTAATGAACATATTGCCATAACTTTAGCTTGTAAAATGAGTATTAAAGCTAATATGCATATTAGTAATGTCGCTATCGAAGAATTACTAAATGAACTAGTAAACTGTGATAATCCTTATAATTGCCCTCATGGTAGACCTACTATTATTAAATTTTCAATTTATGATTTAGAGCGTATGTTTAAAAGAGTTATGAATTAAAGTGTAATTAATTTAATTTGTAGTATAATAAGAGTGTGATGTATTATGAAAAATGTCTTTTTTAATGTATTATATATTTTAGGATTAGTTGTATTATTCTTACTTGTTTATGTAACCAAAGAAGAGTCCCCAGTATTTCAAAAAGTAAATGTTGTTGAAAATACTATTGAAAATTTAAAAGAAGAAAATCAAGATAAAGAATTAATTACTAATCAAGATTATGATAAATTTATTTATTTAGAATTTCAAAACGATGATAATAATATTAATTATCTAATTAATTCCGAAACGGGTAATGAAGAAGATTTCTCTTTCTGTTTAAAAAGTGATAAAGAAGAAGAATTCTGGCAAAAAGTATCTGAACTTCTTTATTTAAAATATCCTAAATTTATTGCTGATGTTTTAAGTTCTAATGATACTAAAAAATCTATTCAAATTAAAGATAACGAATTTATTATATATTATCAAGAAGTTATAACTACTCCCCAAGTTAATGAAGAATTATTTATTCATATCAACTATCAAGAAGTAAAAGATTACTTAGATTTTAATTATACCCTAGATTCTTCTTACGAAAATGAAAATGGTTATAATTACGATTCTAATAAAAAAACTATTGCTTTTACTTTTGATGATGGTCCAAATGGTTCTAAAACTAATAGTATAGTTGAATTATTAGAAAATAATAAAGCTCATGCTACATTCTTTATGGTTGGTAATCGGATGAGTGGGGCAGAGACCACCATTTTAAACGTTTTAAATCATGGTAATGAAATTGGCAGTCATTCTTATAATCATGCTAGTATGACTAAAGAAAATATTAATACCCTTATTGCTAATGAAGAACAAACTAATAATATTTATAAAAGTATTACAGGTAAAGATTTAATATATACTAGACCTCCATATGGTTCTATTAATCAAAATATCAAAAATAATTTAAATACCATATTTATTAATTGGAATGTTGATACTGAAGACTGGCGTACTCGTAATAAAGATAGTATAGTTGAATCTATTATGAGTACCGTTAAAGATGGCGACATAGTTCTTATGCATGACTCTTATAACGAAACGGTATCAGCAGTTGAAGAAGTATTACCTCTTCTTTATGTAAACGGTTTTCAAGTAGTAAGTGTTTCCGAACTTGCTAATTTAAATAATCGTTCGTTAGAAACTCATAACTTATATTATAGTTTAAAAAAAGTTGAGTAAAAAATCATCTTCCCCATACATACTAATTAATAAAGAAATAACCCCACCTATTAAAAAAAGTAAAGATGCTATAAGTCCAGCATTTTTAGTTAAAACCTCTTTAAAACTAGAATTAGGTTCTAAAACTTTAATATGTTTATAATTAACATAAACAAAATAAATATAAATAATTAACGTAATAATAAATATTGTAGTATTTATTTTTCTAAATGCTTGTTCATCTTTTTTTTGATGTTTTAATTCATAATTTCTTTCATAATGATTAGAAATAATTGCAAAAATAGCTAAAAAAATATAAATAACCCAAATATAATCTTCGATATTTAATTCTTTTAATGTATCCGAATTAATTGCATTATTTCCCATAATAAATTTTATGC